>NZ_JAGIYX010000039.1:0-74847 GCF_017813315.1 Kitasatospora sp. RG8 | reverse complement strand
CACAGCGCCGATGGTACTGCAGGGGGGACCCTGTGGGAGAGTAGGACGCCGCCGAACAATCATTCACAGAGAACCCCCGATCCATCACGGATCGGGGGTTCTTTGCGTTTCCGGGGCTCTGCGCTTCCCGAAATGGGGGCACGGCCCCATCCGCCCCCCTCTTCCTCGCTCAGCCGGGCAGGCCCCCCGGAGGGGTGGTGCTAGGACCACCCCCGGAATAGGGGCGTACGGCCAGTGCCCCGGATAGGCCGGCTCGGGAACACTGAAGCAGGACGATCGGGACCGGCATCAGGAGCATCCGTGACAACAGCGAGTGGAACGAGCGGCGCGAGCATGCGTGCCCAGACCGAAGCGGCCCTCGTGGAGGGCGGCCGCGCGCTGGTCCGGTTGTCGCTGCTGGCGCTGGGGGCCGTCCCGGCCACGGCTCTGCCGTTGTTCACGGCGCTGTTCACCGGTGCCGCGCTCGCCACGTTCCTGGAGTCCGAGGTTCTGGGGATCCTGCTCGCCCTCGTGACGGCGGCCGTTGCAGGCCTCGCGGTCGCCGGTCTCTTCGTCCGCCCGAGCGCCGACCGTACCCGCGCGCAGCTCGTCCGCTGGTACGGGATCCGGCTGCCGGCCGAGTACGAGCCCCGGCCGGCGCTGGAGCTGGACGAACGCGGTCACTGGTGGACGGGGTACTCGTACCACCGGTCCCACGCGGTGGCGAAGCTCGCGTCGCTGCTGAACTGGGCCGTGCGGGACCGGACGACGCGGTCGGAAATGACCTGGCTGGTGGTCAGGCCGCTGGCCACGGTGGCGCTGGCGGCGCCGGTGGCCGGCCTGGTGCTGGGCGGGACGGGCTACGCGATGGTGGCGCTGGCGGGCGCCGGGCCGGCGGGGGTCGCCGCAGGTCCGTTGCTGTTCTCGGCGGTCCTCGGGCTGGCACTGGCCGTCCTCGGAGTGCTGGTCGCGCCGCTCGCGGTGCGCGCGTACGCCGAGTTGGCGCGCCGGGTGCTGGACCAGGACGGCCGGGCCTCGCGGGCACAGCTGACCAGGCGGGTGGCCGAGCTGACCGAGACCCGGGCGGACGCGGCCGGCAGTCAGGCGGCCGAACTGCGCCGGATCGAGCGGGACTTGCACGACGGCGCGCAGGCTCGCCTGGTGGCGATCGGGATGACCCTCGGCACGATCGAGCACCTGATGGACACCGACGCGGCGGCAGCCCGCGAACTCCTCTCCGAGGCGCGGCAGTCCTCGGCCCGGGCGTTGCAGGAGCTGCGCGACCTGGTCCGCGGCATACACCCGCCGGTGCTCGCCGAGCGCGGACTGGGCGACGCCGTCCGGGCGTTGGCGCTGGACAGCGCGTTGCCGACGGAGGTCTGCGTGAGCCTGCCGGACCGTCCGGCGGCGCCGGTGGAGGCGGCCGTCTACTTCAGCATCTGCGAGCTGCTGGCCAACGCGGCCAAGCACTCGGGCGCGGAGCAGGTCTGGGTGGACATCCTGCACCGGGCCGGGAGGCTGCGAGTCACGGTGACGGACGACGGCGTCGGCGTGGCCGACCCCGCCCGGGGCACCGGCCTTCGCGGGATCGAGCGGCGATTGGGTACCTTCGACGGTGTCCTCGCCATCGACAGCACGTCGGGCGGTCCGACCACCATCACTCTGGAGCTGCCGTGCGAGTTGTCCTCGCCGAGGACCTCTACCTCCTTCGCGAAGGCCTGATCCGGCTGCTGGAAGCGCACGGCTTCACGATCGCCGCCGCGGTCGAGACCGGCCCCGAACTGCTGGACGCCCTGCTGACGCACCGTCCGGACGTCGCCGTGGTGGACGTACGGCTGCCGCCGACGCTCACCGACGAGGGGCTCCAGGCCGCGCTCCAGGCGCGGCGGGAGATTCCGGGCCTGCCGGTGCTGGTGCTGTCGCAGCACGTGCAGCAGCTGTACGCGCGGGAGCTGCTGGCGGACGGCACCGGCGGCGTCGGCTACCTGTTGAAGGACCGGGTGTTCAACGCCGAGCAGTTCATCGACGCGGTCCGCCGGGTGGCCGCCGGCGGGACGGCGATGGACCCGGACGTGATCGCCAAGCTGATGCAGAGCACGGCGCGGCGCCCGGGCCCGCTCCAGCGGCTGTCGCCGCGTGAGCGGGAGGTGCTGGAGCTGATGGCGGAGGGGTGTTCCAACTCGGCGATCGCGGCGAAGCTGGTGGTGAGCGACGGCGCGGTGGCCAAGCACATCGCCAACATCTTCACCAAGCTCGCACTGGTCCCCGCCGACGACGCGAACCGTCGGGTGCTGGCCGTGCTCGCCTACCTCAACGGCACGGTGGAGCGGGCCGGCTGACGCCCCGACCGGCCGCGGGCGCGGGAACGGAGCGGCTGACGTCGCCACCGGGCACGGTCGCGGGAACGGATGTGCGGCAGGCAGTGACACCCTGGGCTGCGGGAACGCTGAAACAGGTGTACGAGTAAACTCCGGTGGGCCGAGCCCGGAGGTCGCTGCAGCCGTCCGGCGTCCCGACAAGCGGGAACCGGCAGCCGCGGCAGCGTACGGCCGCAGCCGACATCCAGGGGTTGATAGACGTAATGGCACGCCCATCGCTCACCAAGGCCCATCGGGGCCTGCTCGGGCTGGTCGCGGCCGGGGCCTGCCTCATCTCGGGCATCGGCTTCGCCGGGTCGTACAACGCCGTGCGGGAGCTGGCGACGGAGAAGGGGTTCGGTGCCTTCTCGTACGCCTTCCCGATCGGCGTGGACGCGGGCATCGTGGTCCTGCTCGCGCTCGACCTCGTCCTGACCTGGCTGCGGATCCCGTTCCCGCTCCTGCGGCAGACCGCCTGGTTGCTGACCGTCGCCACCATCGCGTTCAACGCGGCCGCCTCCTGGGGCGACCCGCTCGGGATGGGCATGCACGCGGTCATCCCGGTGCTCTTCGTGGTGGTCGTCGAGGCCTCCCGGCACGCCGTCGGCCGGATCGCCGCGATCACGGTGGACCGGCACATGGAGTCGGTCCGGCTGATGCGCTGGCTGCTCTCTCCGGTGCCGACCTTCCGCCTCTGGCGGCGGATGAAGCTCTGGGAGCTGCGCTCCTACGACGAGGTGGTCCGGCTGGAGCAGAACCGGCTGGTCTACCGGGCACAGCTGCGGTTCCGGTACGGCCGCGGCTGGCGCCGTTCGGCGCCGATCCAGGCGCTGCTGCCGCTCAAGCTGGCCAAGTACGGGGTGCCGCTCGACCCGGGGGTGCTGGAGCGGCTGGACGACGAGGCGCGCGAGGCCCGCGAGCTGCGCGAGGCCAAGGAGCTGGCGGCGGAACGGGCGGCGACTGCGGCGATTCCGCCGGCCGCCGCCGCTGCGGTCGCCCAGCCCGCGGTCGCCCAGCCCGCGGTCGCCCAGCCCGCGGTCGCCCAGCCCGCGGGCGGGCAGCCGCCGCAGGTCCAGCAGGTCCAGCAGCAGTTCCAGTCTCAGCCCCAGGTCCAGCAGCCCCAGCAGCTCCAGAAAGGTCAGCCCCAGGCGCCGCGGCAGCCCCAGCAGACGCAGCCCGAGGCGGCCTCGCCCGCCGTCGCGCCGGTGCCGGCCGAGGTGGCCGCGCCGATGCTCGCCAAGCTGGCCGCGGTGCGCCTTCGCGCGGCGCAGGAGCCGGCGGGCGCCGAGCAGCAGGCTCCTCCGCAGCCCCGCGAGGAGCTGAACGTCTGGACGGAGCGTCCGGTCCGTACCAGCGGGCCCCAGGGCGACGGCTCGCCCGGCGGCCGTGTCCCCGGCCAGGCCTCGCCGTGGTTCAAGCCGCCGAGGCCGACCACCCCCCAGTCCGAGCCCCAGGCAGCCGCCCAGCCCGGACCGCAGTCCGCCCCGCGGCCCGCCGCGCAGGCGGTCCTGCCCGAGCCCGCCCCCGCCCAGGGCGGCGAGCACCCGGACGACGCCGGGTACCCGCAGGACGGCGAGTACCAGCAGGACGCCGAGTACCGGCAGCAGGCGGACCGCTCGCCGGAGCCGGTCGCCCCGCAGGTCACCGGCCGCCCGTCCGAGTCCGGCTACCAGGAGGACGTGGACTCCCGTCCGTCGTCGTCCCGGCTGGACCCGGAGCTCTGCTACGACGCGCTGGTGAGCTACATCGACACCCACGGGCACCAGCCCGACCCGCAGCGCCTCGCCGACTGGCTGACCAAGGAGTACGGGGTGGCCGGCACGCGACCGGACGGGTCGGTGCACCCGAAGGACGTCGCCGGGCTCTTCCCCGAGCTGAGCGACCGCTACGCCGCCGCCGGGAGGGACTGACCGACCGGTCCCGACCCGCGTGGCCGCCCCCGCACCGGCCGCCCACCTGCCCGTCCACCGCTCGGTCGGCCATTGACGCCCGACCACGGCGGGGCTACCTTCGCCTCAACAAACTGTTGAAGCGTGGGTCCGCCATGGACCGGCGAGGTGCGGAGGAGTGCGGATGTCGCAGGTCGAGCTGGACGGTACCGGGCCGACGGGCGGAGCCTCGTTCTCCGGCGAGGCGCGTGCCGCCGTGGACGCGCTGCTCGCCCCGGTCGACGCCGACCTGGCCCGGCGCTACCCGGGCGACTCCGGTACCCGGCAGCCGGTCCACACCGTCTACGTACCGGCCGACGCCTTCGGCGCCGACACCGTCCGCGACTGGGGCCGCCAGGCACTGGAGGCCTTCGACACCCACGCCGGCACCCCGGCCGAGCTGGCCCGCGCGCTCGGCGTGGCCGACGACGCGCTGCTCGCCGACGTGCACGCCCGGGTCCGGGCCAAGCTGGAGCGGGAGCCGGTCGAGGACCTGCGGATCGACTTCGAGGACGGCTACGGCCCCCGGCCCGACGCCGAGGAGGACGCGGCCGCCGTCCGGGCCGCCGAGCTGGTCGCCGCCGCGGTGGCGGACGGCAGCGCCCCGCCGTACATCGGCATCCGGATCAAGTGCATGGAGGCGGCCGTCCGCGACCGCGGCATCCGCACCCTGGAGCTGTTCCTCGCCACCCTGCTGGCCAACGGCGGTCTGCCCGAGGGCCTGGTGCTCACCCTGCCCAAGGTGACGTACGCCGAGCAGGTCACCGCGCTGGTCCGGCTGCTGGAGGACTTCGAGCGCTCGGCCGGGCTGCCGGCCGGCCGGATCGGCTTCGAGATCCAGATCGAGACCACCCAGGCGATCCTCGGCCCCGACGGCCGGGCCACCGTGTCCCTGATGATCGAGGCCGCCGGGGGCCGGGCGACCGGCCTGCACTACGGGACCTTCGACTACAGCGCCTCGTGCGGGGTCAGCGCCGCCTACCAGAGCATGGACCACCCGGTCGCCGACCACGCCAAGGCGGTGATGCAGGTGGCCGCCGCCGGTACCGGCGTCCGCCTCTCCGACGGCTCGACCAACGTCATCCCGACCGGCTCCACCGCGCAGGTGCACGCCGCGTGGAAGCTCCACCACGACCTGGTCCGCCGCTCGCTGGCCCGCGCCTACTACCAGGGCTGGGACATGCACCCGGCACACCTGCCGACCCGCTACGCCGCCGTCTACTCCTTCTACCGCGAGGGGCTGGAGGCCGCCGCCGCCCGCCTGGCCGCGTACGTCGCCAAGGCCGGCGGCGACGTGATGGACGAGCCGGCGACCGCCCGGGCGCTCAGCGGCTACGTGCTGCGCGGACTGGACTGCGGCGCGGTCGACCTCGCCGAGGTCACCTCGCTGACCGGTCTGGACCGCGCGCAGCTGGACGCGCTGGCCGGCCGCTGATCGAGGGTTAGGCTGGCGGGGCCGCCGGGGTGCTCCGGCCGGCCCCGCCAGCCCCTTGCCGTCCTCGTCGTCCGGGAGAACCACCGCGCCATGTCCGCCACGCCGGAGCCGACCCCCAGGCAGTACCTCACCATCCGGCGCGCGGGCAGCCACGAGACCGAGATCAAGAAGTCCCGCTTCATCTGCCACCTCGCCCGGGTATCCGACGAGGAGGAGGCGCAGGCCTTCATCGCGGGCATCCGCAAGCAGTACTGGGACGCCCGGCACAACTGCACCGCCTTCGTGGTCGGCGACGAGCAGCGGCGCGAACGCTCCAGTGACGACGGGGAGCCCGGGGGCACGGCCGGAGTGCCGATGCTGGAGGTGCTGCGCCGGCGCGGCCTGACCGACACGGTGGCCGTGGTGACCAGGTACTTCGGCGGGATCAAGCTCGGCGCGGGCGGCCTGGTGCGGGCGTACGGGAACGCGGTCTCGGAGGCGGTGGACGCGGTCGGACTGCTGGAGCGGCGGCCGGTGGCGCTGCTCGCGGTGACGGCGGACCACACCCGGGCCGGGCGGGTGGAGAACGACCTCCGGGCGGCCGGGTACGCGGTGAGCGACCTGGCGTACGAGGCGACGGGGGTGCGGATCGAGGTCGGGGTGCCCGAGCCGGACGTGGCCGAGTTCCACACCTGGCTGGCCGAGGCGACCGGCGGTACCGCGGTTGCGGTCGCGGCGGGGCGGACGTACGTCGAGGTGCCCGTCTGAGGCGGCACGGATTCCGGACAGAGTTTCGGACAGTCCGGTCCCCGCCCGTTTCGGCGCCTGCCGGGCCTGCCTAGCCTGGGCGGACCGCCGACCAGGAAGCCGAACCGAGATGCCCGTCGTCCAGACCATCACGCTGCCCCCGGGGGCCAGCACGGGCTGGCACTACCACCCGGGGCGGGTCGACGTCGTGGTGCTCTCCGGCACCCTGACCCGGACCCTGCACGACGGCCGGGTCGAGGTCAGCTGCGCCGGGGAGTCGCTGGTCGAGGAGGCGGGACCGGTCCACATCCACGTCGGCCGCAACCACGGGAGCGTCCCCGTCGTCCTGATCGCCAGCTACGACAGCCCGGAGGGCTGCCCGCTGGCGGTTCCGGTGGCGGTGCCGGAGTGGAGCCGCACCGGTCCCGAGCGCGACGACGGCTGAGCACGGCACGACTGCCCGGTGCGGTTGCCCGGCGCGACCGCTCGGCACCCCGACCCGGATCCGGCACGACGGCCGGGTGCCACGCGACGGCGGGGCGCGGTACGGCCACTGAGCGCGACGACGGCCGGGCGCGGCCCCAGCAGATGACGGCCCGCGGCGGCGGGAGGCTTGAGCAGATTCACTCGAACGTATTGACGTGACCCGGAGTTGGAACTTCCGCTCCGGGTTGTGGCGTTTCCTGGGCAAGGATCCGGCCGAACCGGACGAACCACCCCATCGATGGAGGACGAGAGACCCCACCACCGCACCACGGAGGTATGCGCATGACCTCAGACCGCTCCCCGTCGTCCGCCCGTGCCGATCTGCCAGGCCCGAGAGGCCCCGCGACGCCCTACCGGATGACCGTCACCACCGCGCTCCCGCACGCCTACGCCCTCGCCCTGGCCGACCAGCGCCTCGGCGCCTGGCTGAAACAGGAAGGCTGCGAGGAGCCACCGCCGGTGCTCCGCGAGCCCGTCGTCCACGATCCGGATCCTTCCGCACCCGCCCCCGAGCCCGGTCCCGCCGCCCCCGGCGAGCGCCTGCGGCTGGGCGGCCGCATCCTGCTCGACCGCGACGGCGGCCTGCTCCGCGGCAGCCGCGGCACCGGCCGCTACGACCGTCGCCGACTGCGCACCCCCGCCCCGCACGGGACGCACCAGCTCACCCTCACCATAGCGACCGGGGCCGAGGGCCCCACCTGGGTCCGGCTGGAAGCCGAGACGCACACCACCGGCAACGGCGTGCGGACACCCTGCCGGGTTCCGGTGCCCGAGCTGGCCCGCACCCTGCTGCCGCTGCTCGACGCCGCCGACGGTCCGGCCGCCGTCCAGCTCGCGCCGCGGGTGCTGAGCGCCGCCGACGTCGACGGGCTGATCGACGAGCTCTGCGACCCGGCGCGCCGACTGCCCACCGTGGTGGCCAGCGTCCCGCTCGACCGCGGGCTCGACGCATGGGTCGCCGAAGTCGTCCGCCCGCTCTGCGGGCAGCTGCCCGGCCTCGCCACCGCCTACGTGCTGGACCCGTCCGCCCGGACGGAGTTCAACGTCGCGCTGGAGTACCACGCCGTGTACGGCGGGGCGGTGCGCACCTATCTGCCCGAGGTCGACCCGGCCTCCCGGCACGACGGCGCCCGGCACCCGGTGCTGGCCCGTCGCCGGATCGAGGAGGACGTCCGGCGGGCGGCCGGCCTGCTGGCCCGCGAGCCGCGCCGGCTCGCCGCCGAACAGCCGCTGCCGCCGCCGCTGGCCGCCGTACCGGTGCTGCGGGTGCCCCCGCCCGCACCCCGGGCCGGCACCGGACCGGACGACGCCGCGGCCCGGGCCGAGCTCGCGGCCCTCGCCCACGAGGAGCAGCAGGACCGGGCCGAACAGCAGGCCAGGGCCGACGAGTTGGAGCGGGCCCGGCGCAGCCTGCGCCTGGAGCGCCGCCGCGGCACCGCCCAGGTACGCGCCCTGGCCGGCCGCCTCTGCCCCGGCCCCGGCAGCGCGGCCGCACCCGGCCGGACCGGCCGCCGCGCCGCTACCCCTGGCGCCCCCGGCGCCGCTGCGGCACCGGGCACCCCGGGCAGCTTCACCGAACTGATGGCCAGGCTGGGGGAGTTCCCGCTGCTCACCTTCACGGGGGACCAGAAGGCGGCGCTCGCCCTGGACGAGCTGCAGTGCTCCGGAGCCGGCTGGGCCAGGCTCACCTGGGACGGCCTGACCGCCCTCCAGGAGTACGCCGAGGCCGCCGTCCGCGGCGAGGCCGGCGGCGACTTCAAGCAGTGGTGCGAGCGGACGCCGGCCGGCTGCCACCGCTTCCCGCCCCGCAAGGCGGTACGCGGGGAGTCCCGGACGGTCTTCAGTCACACCAAGTGGAAGCGCGAGCGGATGCTGCCGGTGCCCGAGTGTGTCGACGCCTCCCGGCGTGCGTTCATGGGCGCGCACCTGCGGATCGGTGGCGGCCGGACGGCACCTCGGCTGCACTACCTCGACGACTGCTCCGGCAGTGGCCGGATCTATGTCGGCTACATCGGCCTACACCTGACCAACACCAGGACCAACTGAGAGGCTTGGCTGACCGGTGCGCCCGTTCGGTGGACAATGGCCGGCAGGGGTGGGCCGCGGGGTCGCGGGCCGGCCCGGGCAGGTGCCGGACGAGCATGGGGGAACGACCACCGATGCAGTACTCAGCAGACGGACACTCCGACGGTACGGTCATGGCCCCCCAACCCGGCTTTCTGGCCTCGGTCTTCCGCGACCTCGGCGTGGACGTGCCCGAGGACCCTGACGCGGCCTCCGCGCCCTTCGCGCCCGACGCGCCCTTCGCGCCCGGGGACCGGGGCGGGTCCGGCGGAGCGGCCGGCCCGCCGGACCCGCTCCGGTCCCCGGGCCGGGCCGGGCCGCCCGACACCGACACCGACGGGGACGAGGCCGTCGCCGCGCACGCCCGGGCCGCCGCGCTGACCCATCACCGCACGCTCACCGTCCAGGCCGAGCAGAAACGGCTGGCCGACCTGCTGCGGCGGGCCGCGCTGCCCGTCTCGGCCATGGACTTCGAGAGCCAGCTGCGCCGGTACGAGCCGAGGCCCTACCCGGCCGACGGCCCGTCACCGGCGGCCGGTGAGGCCGAGCCCCGCTGGGAGGACTACGCGCCCGCCGAGCCGCCCGCGGCCGACCCCGAAGTGAGCCCGGCCCGGCGCCTGCTGGACTCCGGCTACCAGCGCGAGCTGGCCCAGGCCCGGCTCACCCACCAGCGTGCGCTGCGGGAGTGGCGCACCCGGCAGGCCGAGGCCGGCAGCCCGGCCGCCGACGAGTCCCGGCGCGTCCACGAGCAGGCCGAGCAGGCCCGGGCGCGCGCGGTGCGGGAGTACAACGACAGCCTGGAGGAGTGCCGCCGGGCCTACCGGTTGGCCGAACCGGCGGCGGTGGAGTCACTGCTGGAGCGGGCCCTGGCCGCCGCCGAGACGGCGACCCAGGACCTCCCCGCCCCGTGCCGGGCGGTGTTCCGCCCGCTCACCCGCACCGCCGTCCTCGACCTCGACCTTCCCGCGCTCGACCTGGTGCCCTCGCTGACCGGCTACCGGCTCGGCACGGACGGCGAGATCCTCCCGGTGCCGCGCCCGCCCGCCGACAGGGCCACCGACTACCTCCGGCTGGTCGCACGGCTGGCGCTGCGCGCCCTGCAGGCCGCCGACGCCGTCGACACCGACGAGATACTGGCCGGCGTGGTGCTCAACGGCTGGCTGCGCGAGCCCGGGGCGGAGCCGCTCTGCCTGGTGAGCGTGGACGCCGACCGCGACGCCCTGGCCCGCACCAGGCTGCTGCCGCCCGCCGCCCCCTACGAGGAGCACGACGGCGAGGGCGTCTACGCCGATGCCGAGCAGGACGAGGCGCTGGTCCGACTGCGCCAGCTCGGCGCCGCCGTCACCCCCGACCCGTACGCCCGGGCGGGCGTCGAACCGGCCGCGGTGGCGGGGCCCGCCGTGCCGTCCGCGCCGGACCTCTCGGCGAACGAGTTCGCCCAGCTGGTGCGGGAACTGCTCACCCGGGGCGGGCTGGCGCAGTGGAGCGTACGGCTGCGCGGCCCGGCCGGACTGGTCGCCACGGGTGAGGGGCCGGTCGGCAGTGCGCTGCCCGGGCGCTGGGTGGTCTGGGCCTCCCGCGGCGCCCAGCCGGTGGGGGAGGAGGAGATCCGCACACTGGCGGAGGCGGTCCGCGAGGAGTCCGCCGAGCGCGGCCTGAGACTGACCACCGGCCGGTTCGCCGACGAGGCGCTCGACCTCACCGGCGAGGACGGTCACCAGCACATCCACCTGGTCGACGGCGACGGCGTCCGCGAACTTGCCCGCACCCACCTCGGCCTTCCGCTCGCCGCCGGGCTCTGACGCGCCGGCTTCTGACCCACTGGGCGCTGACCCACTGGGCGCTGACCCGCTGGGCGGTGACGCGCCGGGCGTTGACGTGTCGGCCCTGACCCGCCGGCCCTGACCCGCCGGGCCGATGGCCGGTCGGCCAGTGTGCCGGGGCCACCACGGCGTCGGTCGTCCGTCCTGGGGCGTCGACTCTGTCGGCCGCCGTGCCGTAGCCGGGGCCCGAGGAGCCGCCCGGAGGAGCCGCCCGGGGGCGAGTGCCGCTCACCCCGACGGCCCGCCCGGCGGGCGTCCGTCCGGACGGCGCGTGAAGCTGGTGGGCGCGGGCGCCAGGCGACCGGGCCCGGCGGGCGGCGGCGCTTCACGGCGTCCGCCCGGCCAGCCCTCCGGCAGCGGCCGGTGATCGGCCCGGGCGAGGGCGGGACGGGGTTGGCAGCGTGGGCACGGTGCCCGGTACGGGGGAGGCGCGGTGACCGCGATCCTGGTCGCCGCCGGGGCGTTCCTGATGACCCTGATCGGCGGCTACGTCGCCCAGCGCACCGGTGACCGCCGCCATCTGGTGCTGGGTTTCGCGGCCGGGCTGATGCTCGGCGTGGTCGCCTTCGACCTGCTGCCGGAGGCGGTGCGCCAAGCGCCCGAGGAGCTCCACGGCGTGCCGCAGGCACTGCTGATGTTCGCGGCCGGGTTCCTGGCCATCCACATCGTCGAGCGGGCGGTGGCCATCCACCGGGGCCACGAGGGCGAGTACGCCGAGCACACCCACGGCCACCAGCACGTCCACGGGCACGGACACGGCCGGGCGTCCGGCGCCGACAGCGGGGCGCCGGGCATCGGGCTGACCGCGGCGCTGGCCCTGGTCGGCCACAGCGTGATGGACGGCTTCGCGATCGGCGCCGCCTTCCAGGCCGGCACCACCGTGGGGACGGTCGTCGCCATCGCCGTGGTCGCGCACGACTTCGCCGACGGCTTCAACACGTACACGATCACCCGGCTGTACGGAAACGACCGGCGTCGGGCGCTGACCCTGCTGGCGGCGGACGCGCTCGCGCCGGTGACCGGCGCCGCGATCACCCTGCTGTTCACCATCCCGGAGCATCTGCTCGGCCTCTACCTCGGCTTCTTCGCCGGGTTCCTGCTCTACCTGGCCACCTCCGACATCCTCCCCGAGGCACACAGCCCGCACCCCTCGCGCACCACACTGCTCTGCACCCTGGTGGGGGTGGCCTTCATGTGGCTGGTGATCGGCTTCGCGGGCTGACGGGCTGACGGGCTGACGGGCTGACGGGCCGCGGCGTCGTCGTGCGGGCGACCGTTCACCGGCCCGGGAGCCGACCGACCGGGAGCCGACCGCCCGGGTGCCCGTCAGCCCGCGGGCCCGGCCGTTCACCCGCCGAGCGCGGCCCACCGGGTGCGCATCGCGGCCAGCGCGGCGGTGATCGCCGGGCGCCGGGAGGCCTGGGTGCGCCAGAGCGCGAACACCCGGCGGGAGGGCTCCGGCACGACCGGCCGGGCGACCACCTCCGGTGGCAGCGCGCCCCGTCCCAACCGCGGCACCAGGCCGACGCCGAGCCCGGCCGCGATCAGCGCGATCTGCGTCTCGAACTCGCCGACCTGGTAGCGCACCTCGGGCTCCTCGCCGGCCTCCCGCAGCGTCCGCACCAGCCAGTCGTGGCAGATGTTGCCCGGCGGCACGCTGATCCACCGCAGCCCGCACAGCCGTCCCACCGGCACCACGGCCAGCGCGGCCAGCGGGTGGGCGGCCGGCAACAGCAGGTCCACCGGGTCCGTGCCGAGCTCCAGCCGGGAGAGGCCCTCCTGCACCGGAAGCGGTACGGTCGGCCAGTCCTGGACGAGCGCCAGGTCCACCTCGCCCCGGGCCACCAGTTCGGCGGCCGGATACGGGTCGCTCTCCAGCAGCCGGACGTCCAGCTCGGGGCAGCGTTCGCGCAGGTCGGCGAGCGTGCCCGGCATCAGCCCCCGGGCGCCGGTGGCGAAGGCCGCCACCAGGAGCCGCCCGACCGCCCGGCCGCGCTGCTCCTCCAGCCGGACCTCGGCCTGTTCCACCAGGCCCAGCACCGCCTGTGCGGTCGAGGCCAGTTCGCGCGCGGCGTCCGTCAGCACCACGCCCCGGCCCTGCCGTTCCAGCAGCACCGTCCGGGTCTCGCGCTCCAGCTTGGCGATCTGCTGCGACACCGCCGACGGGGTGAACCCGAGCGAGGCGGCGGCCCCGCCCACCGAACCGTGCACGGCGACCGCGTGCAGCGCCCGCAGGCGTCCCAGATCCATCATGCAGCAATGCTAAAGCGTGGTCTTCAGTATTCATCGCTGGTGCTACACGGTCGGTGGCGGCCATCCTCGATCCATGACCGCAGCACAGGCCGCCACCGGCGGCAGCATGAGACCGCGTCACATCGCCCTGGCCGTCCTGGTGGCCGCCGTGTGGGGCCTCAACTTCGTGCTCATCCACATCGGCCTGCAGAACTTCCCGCCGCTGCTCTTCTGCGCGCTGCGCTTCGCGGTGGTCGCCGTCCCGGCGGTCTTCTTCGTCGGGCCGCCCCGGGTGGCCTGGCGATGGGTGCTCGCGGTCGGATTCGTGCTCGGGGTGGTCAAGTTCGGGCTGCTCTTCCTCGGCATGCACGCCGGGATGCCCGCGGGGCTCTCCTCGCTGGTCCTCCAGGGCCAGGCGGTCTTCACCGCACTGTTCGCCGCCGTGCTGCTGGGCGAGCGGCCCGGCGGGCAGCGGCTGGCCGGGCTGGCCGTGGCCTTCGCCGGCATCGGGCTGACCGCCCTCGACCACGGCCTCGGCGGCCCGGTCGGCGCGTTCGCCCTGGTCGTCCTGGCCGCCGTGGCCTGGGGGCTGTCGAACGTGCTGACCCGCAAGGCCGCCCCGCCGGACGCGCTGCGCTGGATGGTCTGGGTCAGCGCCGTCCCGCCGCTGCCGCTGCTCGGGCTCTCCCTGCTGGTCGAGGGGCCGGCCGCCGACCTGAAGGCGCTGCGCGAGATCACCCCGGCCGGCCTCGGCGCGATCGGGTACGTCGGGCTGGTCTCCACCCTGTTCGGCTTCGTCGCCTGGAGCTTCCTGCTGCGCGACTACGACGCCGGCGCCGTGGCGCCCTACTCCCTGCTGGTACCGGTGTTCGGGATGTCCTCGGCCTGGCTGCTGCTCGGCGAGAGGATCAGCCCGCTGGCAGGCTGCGCCGCACTGCTGGTGATCGCCGGGATCGGGATCACTGCGCTGCGCCCGGGGGCGCTGTCCGGCGCGGCGGCGTGGCGGCCGCGTACGCGGCTTCTGCGGAGCGCAGCACCCGCAGCAGCACCTCCTGCTCGGCGGGGCTGACCGGACCGAAGTACTCCTGCGCCACCTCGTGCCGGACCAGCCCGATCCGCTCCACCGCCGAACGGCCGGCCTCGGTCAGCACGATTCGCACCGCGCGCCGGTCGGCCGGGTCCGGGGTGCGCTCGACCAGGCCCGCCTCCTCCAGCGCGTCGACCACGGTGGTGGCCGAGCGCGGGGCGATGTGCAGCCGGTCCGCGAGGTCGCTCAGCCGCATGGCCCGGTCCGGCAGCTCGCAGCCGGGAGCGTGCGCGAGGGTGCGCAGGGCGCGGCCCTGGCCGGGGGTGATGCCGTAGGGCTCCAGCCGCTCGCTGGTGCGACGCCGGATTCGCTTGATCGCCCGGGTCATGGCGTCGGCGAGCTCGGCGGCGGTGTCCTGGGCGGTGCTGTCCTGGGCGCCGGAGTCCTGAGGGGCGGGGCCCGGAGGAGCGGAGTCCTGAGGTGTAGCACCGCCGGGCGCGTCCGGGGCCGGGGAGGGGCTCGCCGCGTCGTCGGTCGGCGTCGTGGTCATGGGCGGCTCTCCTCGGCAGGTGTTCGACCAAGGGTATCGGCCGGTCCGGGAGGCGGAAGGCGGCGAGGACCGGCCGTCGGACCGGCCGTCGGACTGCCGTCGGACCGGCCGTCGGACTGCCGTCGGACCGGCCGTCGGATCGGCCTTCGGGCCGCTCTGGGGCCGGGCATCGGGCCCTGTGCGGAGCCGGATCCCGGCGGGCACCGGAAATATGTTGAGTAAAGCTCAGTATCTGAGTTAGCGTAGCCACAAGTGAGGGCACCCTAAGTTCCCTCCGTCGACCCTTGGAGGGCCCGTGCCCCGCTCCGAAGCCCGCGTCGCCACCGACCGCCCCGCCCGCTACGCCAAGCAGCTCGCCGCCCACATGGGCCGCAAGATCGACGCCCACTGGTCCGACGAGACCGGCCGCGGCACCCTCGCCTTCAGCGCCGGAACCGCAACCCTGGAGGCCGCGCCCGACGCCCTGCTGCTCGCCGTCGAGGGCGAGGCCGAGAACCTGCCCGGCCTGGAGGACGTCGTCGGCCGTCACCTCGTCCGCTTCGGCGCCCGCGACGAGCTGGTCGTCCAGTGGCACCGCGACAACGGCGAGGCCGGCCTCGTCCACCGCAACGACGAGCCCGCCGAGGGCTAGGAGTTCCGCCCCCGGGGCCAGCGCGGCGGCAGCCACCGGGCGAACGCCCAGAGCACCAGGCCGCCCAGGCACCAGCTGGCCACCACGTCCAGCAGCCAGTGGTAGTCGCTCCACACCAGCCCGAGGCCGACACCGGCCACCAGCAGCGCGGCCGCCGCGTACAGCCGGCGGCGCGCCGCGGCGCCCACCGTACGGGCGAGCAGCAGCACGGCCACGCCGTACGAGAGGGCCGCGGTCGCCGTGTGCCCGGACGGGTACCAGCCCCACTGGTCCGGCGCCAGCGGCACCCCGAACGGGCCCGGGCGGGCGAACCAGGCCTTCGCCGGGACGACCAGCAGCGGGATCAGCACGGCCGTCAGCACCGTGGTCACCACCGGCCGCCACCAGCGCGGCGCCCCGGCCCGGTGGGACCGCCACCCGGCCAGCGCCCCGCCGGCCAGCAGCACCGGGATCGCCGGGACCGAACTGCCGAGGTCCGAGAGCGCTTTGCCGAGATGGTTGAGCAGCGTGCTGTGCAGCTCGTGCCGGCTCTCCCGGACGGTGTGCCGGGCCCACCGGTCCAGGCCCAGCAGCGGCCCGTCGACGGCCACCTGCCAGGAGACCAGTACCAGCACCCCGCCCAGCACGACCGGCAGCGCGGTGGAGGCGGAGAACCGCCCGAGAACGCGAAGCGGCCGCCCCGGAGCAGGGGGGAGAGCTCCGGGGCGGCTCTGATGATCGCCGTTCCGTGCGCCCCGGGGGGTGTGGGTCGGACGGTCGGTCGATCGGCCTTCGGTGTGCGCCGGCCCTTGCGGGACGGTCTGGTTGTCATCACGGCCGGCACGCGGACCCACCACCGGGGGCGGTGCCGCGGACGGATCCGTCAATGGCTGAGGCTCGCTGTCCATCTGTCATGACACTACGTCAACGGCCGTGTCGCTCCGAGGAGCTTCAGCGATTCCGCACAGCATCTTCACCCCGGCCGGGCCCCGGTCCGGACGGCCTCGCACACCCGGCCGAACCGGGCCGAACCGGGCCGGGGCGGCCGAACGGCCCGCCGGGACGAGAGTCCCGACGGGCCGTTCAGCGCTGTCCGGACATCCCTCCGGCGGGTCTGTGGCGCCCGGTCGGGCGGCAGGGTCAGGCGGTGGTGACGCCCTGGAGCGAGAAGGCGCCCTCGATGATGTCCAGGCCCTCGTTCAGCAGGTGCTCCGGCATGACCAGCGGCGGCAGGAAGCGCAGCACGTTGCCGTAGGTGCCGGCGGTCAGGACCACCAGGCCCTCGGCGTGGCAGGCCTTGGCGATGGCCGCGGTGGCCTCCGCGTTCGCCTCCTTGCCACCCGGCTTCACCAGCTCGACCGCGATCATCGCGCCGCGGCCGCGGACCTCGCCGATGATCTCGAACTTCTCCTGCATCGCCCGCAGGCGGTTCAGCATGATCTCGCCGATCCGCTGCGCCTTGGCGTTGAGGTCCAGCTCCTTCATGGTCTCGATGGAGCCCAGCGCGGCGGCACACGCCACCGGGTTGCCGCCGTAGGTGCCGCCCAGGCCACCCGCGTGCGCGGCGTCCATGATCTCGGCGCGACCGGTCACCGCGGCCAGCGGCAGACCGCCGGCGATGCCCTTGGCGGTCGTGATCAGGTCCGGGACGATGCCCTCGTCGTCACAGGCGAACCACTGGCCGGTCCGGCAGAAGCCGGTCTGGATCTCGTCCGCGACGAACACGATGCCGTTGGCCTTCGCGAACTCCACGATCGCCGGCAGGAAGCCCTTGGCCGGCTCGATGAAGCCGCCCTCGCCCTGGATCGGCTCGATGATGATCGCGGCGACGTTCTCGGCGCCGATCTGCTTGTTGATGATGTCGATCGCCTGGGCGGCGGCCTCGGCGGCGCAGTTCTCCGCACCGGTCAGCCAGCGGTACGGGTAGGCCACCGGCACCCGGTGGATCTCCGGGGCGAACGGACCGAAGCCCTGCTTGTACGGCATGTTCTTCGCCGTCAGGCCCATGGTGAGGTTGGTGCGGCCGTGGTAACCGTGGTCGAACACCACGACGGCGGTGCGCTTGGTGTAGGCGCGGGCGATCTTCACCGCGTTCTCGACCGCCTCGGCGCCCGAGTTGAACAGCGCGGTGCGCTTCTCGTGGTCACCCGGGGTCAGCTCGTTGAGCTGCTCGGCCACGGCCACGTAACCCTCGTACGGGGTCACCATGAAACAGGTGTGCGTGAAGGCGGCCAGCTGCTCGGTCGCCTTGGCCACCACGGCCTCGGCGCTGTTGCCGACGTTGGTCACGGCGATGCCGGAGCCGAAGTCGATCAGCGAGTTGCCGTCCACGTCCTCCAGCACGCCACCGTTGGCGCGGGACACGTACACCGGCAGCGTGGTGCCGACGCCGGCCGCCACCGCACCCAGCTTGCGGGCCTGCAGCTCCTGCGACTTCGGACCGGGGATCGCGGTGACCAGGCGGCGCTCCTGCGGGAGCGGCGTTGCGGCGCTCATGGGTTTCTCCAGACTTCTCGGCTCGGTGCTTCGCAGGCTACGGCCGCGTTCCCCGGCCAGGCATGCGCCACTCGGTAGCACTGGGCCGTCCGACTTGTCCTAGGCGGCCAGCGCGGGTGGTGCGACTACCCGGAGGCTCCGCTCCACTACATTGAGCGCGGGCGTGTCGCCGGTACGGCGGCATGGGTATGGCGGCACCGACGACGGTCGGGCCGGGCGGGCGAGGGAGCGGGGCCGTACATGGAACTGGACGGGGCACGGGGCCACGGCGAGCGGACCACCACCAGACCCCCCACACCCCTGCCCCACCCCCGGCCCCACCACCCCCCCTTCGACCTCCCCGCCTGGGTCGCCGCCCCCCGCCCCGAAGCCCCCCCGGGCATCTACCGCCAGGGCTACCAACAGGTCGACCCGGACCGGGCGGAGGAGGCGAAGGTGCCAACCGGGCCGCTGCTGCTCCGGGCTGCGCTGAACGTGGTCGCAACCGTCGCCACGTACTACGTCGGCACTGTGGTGCTGATGTACGCGGCGGGATTCCTCTTCCGCTGGTTCGACGGGACCTCGCCCGACCAGTTCAACGCGGTGCAGATCCTGATCAATCTGGTCACCATCAGCTGTGCGGCGGCGGTCTTCTGGCGGACGGGCCGCTGGCGGGAGGTGGCCCGTCGATTCCTGACCCGAGCCGGCTGGCAGCAGAACATCGCTCCTGTGCTCGCACGGGCGATCACCCATGAGGGGTCGGGCCCCGCCAAGCCGACGGCATCGCCGGAGGCGCCACCGGTCGCGGACCCGTGGTTCGCCCAACGTGTTGGCGGTGCTGGCGCTGCAGCGGGGAGGCTCGACGGGGAACCGGTCGGGGATGTCGACTACGTGCGAATCCAGCGGGCGTGGGAGTCGGCCCAGGCCGACCACGTGTTCGTACCGGCCTTTGTGGAACAGGTGATGGCTCGTGGCGCGGCGGCGTTCAGTCACCCGTCCGGTAGCCGGGAACTGACCGGGCGGGTTGCGCATCACGACCTGCTGGTGCAGCAGGTGCGGCTCGGGACGACTCAGGATGTTCCGAAGAACCCTCAGGCCTACCGGACGACTGGATTCGCGCTTGATCCGACGCTGCTGGGCACTTCGCTCCTTGCGGTCGGCCCGGCGGGGACCGGGAAGACAGCGCGGCTGGCCCGGCCCGCCGTCGAGGCGCTCTGCCTCCAAGCGCTGGCGGGGACGGCGTGCGTGGTGGCGATCGGGGCCGCGGACGCCGATCTCGGCCCGGACTCCTGGTACGACGTGGTGATCGTGCCGGGGGAGCCTGGTTCGGTCTACGGACTGGACCTCTACGGTGCCACGCAGGACCCGGACGAGGCGGCCGCCCGGCTGGCGGACGCACTGTTGCCGGACGAGCTGACTGCACGCGCGGAGAGTGCCCGGATGGCTCTCCAGCAGGTGGTCGGCCCGTTCCACGCCGCCTATGGCCGCTATCCCGGCGTGCGAGAGCTGCGAGGGCTGCTCTCGGGTGAGGCGGACGTCAAGGAGACGCTGGTGAAGGCCTTGCGCGCGGCAGGCCGACTGGCAACCTATGAGCGGGACCTGGAACATCGCGACCTGCAACGCGGACGGGCGGACGACCCGGGGGCGCTGCTGGCGGACCGGCTCGCGTTGCTGGACCGCCCGGCGTTCGAAGGGGCGTTCATGACTGACGGCACCGGTCGGCCGCCGTTCGCGATGCGTGCCCTCGACCACCCGCTCCGGGTCAGGGTGAAGCTGCCGGAGCGCAGCCACCCGGAGGCGGCGCGCATCCTGTCGCGGCTGGTGGTCGGTCAGTTCGTGCTGGCGGCGGCTGCCCGTGAGGATCGCTCGCTCTTCGCCGGCCTGGTGGTGGACGACGCGTCGGCGGCACTCGATGCGAGCACGGTGCGAGGGCTGCAGCGGATGCGCGGAGCCAACGCCGGAGCGGTTCTGTTGCTGCGCACGCTCATGGACCTGCCCGAGGTGCTACGGACGCCATTGTTCGGTGCCGTCGGATGCCGAATGGTCTTCCCCGGTATCGCGCCTTGGGACGGAAAGTTCTTCTCGGAAGCCTGGGGCACTCACGTGATCCACGAGAAGGTCGTCACCCATGCCCCACTGACGGAGGGCGGTGCCCTCCGGCGGGCCGGGCGGCTGGGCCGGAAGGCGTTGTCGGGGACGACCGCGCAGACCGAGTCGGTGACGACCCGGGACGTGGAGCGGTTGCGCTGGTCGCCGTCGGACCTGGCGCACGCGTTGCCGGCGGGGCACGCGGTGGTGTCGTTGACGGCGGTGTCGGGGGAGCAGGTACCGCCGTTGCTGGTGGATCTGCGGGGCTGAAGCTCGCCTTCGAGGTGGATTCGGCAGTGCCGGTTGTCCGGGGCGTCCATAATGAGAGGAGAGACCCCTCCCTCAGCCCCGACGCCCCGAAACAGAGGCCCCGAACCACAGAGGCCCCGAAGCCGACAGGGCCCCGAAGCCCCGACGTCCTCGTAGCCCACGTAGTCCCCAGCTCCCGCTGCCCTCTCCTCGCCCGGCCGCAACGGCGCGGTCAGGTCGTTCCCTCGAAGGTGCCATGCCTCCCACACTCGCCTCCGTCGTCCGCAACACCTCGCTCCATCTGACGGTTCTCGCCGGTGCGGACCACCTGGAGCGGCAGGTCCGCTGGGTGCACACCAGCGAGCTGGACGACCCGACGCCGTTCCTCGAGGGCGGCGAGCTGCTGCTCACCACCGGCATCAAGCTGGGCCGTACCGCCGCCCAGCTGCAGGCGTACGTGCACCGGCTGGCCGACGCGGGCGTGGTGGGGCTGGGGCTGGGCGTCGGGCTGTCGCACACGGAGGTGCCGCAGCCGCTGGTGGACGCGGCGGCGCAGCGGGGGCTGCCGCTGCTGCGGGTGCCCGAGCCGACGCCGTTCATCGCGATCAGCAAGGTGGTGTCGGCGGCGCTGGCGGCCGAGCAGTACGAGGCGGTGACGACCAGTTTCGAGGCGCAGGAGGAGCTGACCCGGGCGGCGCTGGGCAAGGACGGCACCACCGCGGTGGTGCGCCGGCTGGCGGCGCGGCTCGGTGGCTGGGCGGCGTTGTACGACGGGTCGGGTGCGCTGTCGGTGGTGGCGCCCGACTGGGCGGCGCGCCGGGCGGGGCGGCTGGCGGCCGAGGTGGACCGGCTGCGTCGCCGGCCGGCGCCGTCGAGTGCCGCGCTGCAGGGACGGGCGCCGGGGATAGACACGGCGGACGAGGACTACGTGGTGGTCCAGTCGCTGGGGGCGGACCGGCGGGCCCGGGGCTTCCTGGCGGTGGGGACCGAGGACCGGATCACGCCGACCGAGCGGTACGTGCTGAACGCGGCGGTGGCGCTGCTGACCCTCACCCTGGAGCGCTCGCGCGAGCTGCGGCAGGCGGAGGAGCGGATGGGCGCGGCGCTGCTGCGGATGGTGCTGGCGGGTGAGGTGGGGACGGCCCGGCAGGTGGCTGCGGGGCTGTTCGGCGGGCTGCCGGAGGGGACGGTCCGGGTCATGGTGGCGGGCGCCGGGCAGGGCGTGGACGCCGCGGAGGCGCTGGGCGAGCTGGGTGACCGGGCCGAGCAGGCCGGTGCCCGGGTGGGCGAGAAGCTGCTGGTGGCGCGGGAGGACGGTGCGCACGGGGAGCGGCTGATGGTGCTGGCGCTGGACAACGGCGCGGTGCACCGGGCCTGTCTCGGGGTGGTGGAGGAGCACGAGGGGCTGTCGCTGGGCGTCTCGGCGCCGACGGCGCTGGAGGAGGCGGGGACGGCGCACGCGCAGGCCGAGCGGGCCCTGGCGGTGGCGCTGCGCGGCGGCCGCCGGTCGGTGGACCACGAGGAGGTGGGGGCGGGTTCGCTGCTGCCGCTGCTCGGGGAGGACGCGGTGACGGCGTTCGCGGAGGGGCTGCTGCGCCCGTTGCGGGAGCACGACCGTACGGCGCGCGGTGACCTGGTGGCCTCGCTGCGGGCCTGGCTGTCCAGACACGGTCAGTGGGACGCGGCCGCCGCCGACCTGGGCGTGCACCGGCACACCCTGCGGTACCGGATGCGGCGGGTCGAGGAGCTGCTCGGGCGTTCGCTGGACGACACCGACGTGCGGATGGAGCTCTGGCTGGCGCTGCGCTCCGGCGAGGAGTAGATCCTCGGCGCTCCCGCGGGGAACGGATCACGGCGCTCCGGCGAGGAATAAATCCCTGGGCTGGACGCTGTGGAGTGCCTGCCCGGTCGAACGCTACTTCGTGGCCAATCCGGGTCGGTGCGCCGCCGCCCTACCCTCGGTTCCAGGTTCCACGTCCGTGGGGCCGTGAGGACGACGAGGAGAGGGCCGGTACCACGGTGACCACCACGTACGAATTCTGGCTGGCCGGCCGCCGGGCTAGCGGCGACGCCGACTTCGAGGTGCACAACAGCTGGGACGGCCGTCTGGTCGGCAGGGTCAGCGTGCCGACCGAGGCCCAGGTCGAGGAGGCGCTGGACGCCGCCGTGGCCGCGCTTCCGGTGTTCGCCGCGACCCCCGCGCACGTGCGCGCCGCCGCGCTGGACCACGTGGCCAAGCGCCTGGCCGAGCGCACCGAGGAGATCGCCCGGCTGATCACCGCCGAGAACGGCAAGCCGATCAAGTGGGCCCGCGGTGAGGTCGGCCGTGCCGTCTCCGTCTTCCGCTGGGCGGCCGAGGAGGCCCGCCGGACCAACGGCGAGACCATGCGGCTGGACACCGACCCGGGCGGCGTCGGCCGTTTCGCGGTGGTGCGCCGGTTCCCGCGCGGCGTGGTGCTGGGCATCGCCCCGTTCAACTTCCCGCTGAACCTGGTCGCCCACAAGGTCGCCCCGGCGATCGCGGTCGGCGCCCCGATCATCCTCAAGCCGGCTCCGGCGACCCCGCTCTCGGCGATGGTGCTGGGCGAGATCCTGGCCGAGACGGACCTGCCGGCCGGTTCCTGGAGCGTCCTGCCGGTGCCGAACGACCGGATGCCCGCCCTGGTGCAGGACCCGCGTCTGCCGGTGATCTCCTTCACCGGTTCGGACAAGGTCGGCTACCAGATCATGGACTCGGTGCCGCGCAAGCACACCACCCTTGAGCTGGGCGGCAACGCCGCGGCCGTGGTGCTCGCCGATTGGTCCTCCGAGGCCGACCTGGACTGGGCCGCCACCCGGATCGCGATGTTCGCCAACTACCAGGGCGGCCAGTCCTGCATCTCGGTGCAGCGCGTGATCGCCGACGCGTCCGTCTACGACGCGCTGGTGGAGAAGGTCGTCGCCAAGGTCCGGGCCCAGGTCACCGGTGACCCGAACGAGGACGCCACCGACGTCGGCCCGCTGGTCGACGAGAACGCCGCCAAGCGGGTGGAGTCCTGGGTGGACGACGCGGTCGCCAAGGGCGCCAAGGTGCTGACCGGCGGTACCCGCGAGGGTGCGACCTACGCCCCGACCGTGCTGGCCGACCTGCCGGCCGACGCGATCCTGGCCAAGGCCGAGGTGTTCGGCCCGGTCCTGTCGCTGCACAAGGTGGACGGCACCGACGAGGCCTTCGCCGCCGTCAACGACTCCGACTTCGGCCTGCAGGCGGGTGTCTTCACCCGTGACCTGCAGACCGCCTTCCGCGCCCAGCGGGAGCTGGAGGTCGGCGGCGTGATCATCGGTGACGCCCCGTCCTACCGCGCCGACCAGATGCCGTACGGCGGCGTCAAGGACTCCGGCGTCGGCCGCGAGGGCGTCAAGTACGCGATGGACGACTACACCGTCGAGAAGGTCCTGGTCCTCACCGGCCTGGACCTCTAGGACGAGCGTCGAGGGGCCCGGCACCGCGGAGCGGTGTCCGGGCCCCTCGACGTGTCCGGGACGGACGGGACGGGGGAGCGGCTCAGCCGTGCCCGGCGGCCGCCGCGACGGCCTCGGCCACGGTGGCGTTGCCGGAGACCAGTTCCAGGGTCTGCCCGGTGGTGCCCGGCTCGTGCAGCAGCGCGGCCAGCACGGCGGCCACGTCGGCCCGGTCCACCGCTCCGCGCCCGACGGACGGGGCGAGCCGGACCAGGCCGGTGCCGGGGCCGTCGGTGAGCCTGCCGGGGCGCAGCACCGTCCACTCCAGCGCGGTGCTCGCCCGGACGGCGTCGTCGGCGGCGCCCTTGGCCCGCAGGTAGGTCTCGAAGACCGGGTCGGCGGGGTACGTCGCGCCGGCGTCGGCGCCCATCGAGGAGATCATCAGGTAGCGCCGGACGCCGACCAGCCGGGCGGCGTCGGCGAGCAGGACGGCCGCGTCGCGGTCGACGGTGTTCTTGCGGTCGGCGCCGCTGCCCGGCCCGGCGCCCGCGGCGAAGACCACGGCGTCGGCGCCGGCCAGCACCTGGGCGAGTTCGGGGGCGGTGGTGGCCTCCAGGTCGAGCAGCAGCGGCTCGGCGCCGGCGGCCACCAGGTCCGGGGCCTGTTCGGGGCGGCGGATGATCCCGGCGGGCCGGTCGCCGCGCTCGGCGAGCAGCCGTTCCAGCTTGAGCGCGATCTGTCCGTGGCCCCCGGCGATGACGGTACGCATGGCTCCGACGGTAGCGGGAGCACGGACCGGCGTCCTGGGGAGGCCCGCGGGCAGGACACAATGGGCGCATGACTTCGCTCGCGCACCCGCAGTTGCGCTTCACCCCCGTGGTGAAGGACCCCTCCGCCCCCCGGGAGCTGGTGATCCTCGGTTCCACCGGTTCGATCGGCACCCAGGCCATCGACGTGGTGCGCCGCAACCCGGACCGGTTCCGCGTGGTCGCCCTGTCGGCGGCGGGCGGCCGGGTGGAGCTGCTGGCCGAGCAGGCGCTCGAGCTGGGCGTGCACACCGTGGCGGTCGCCGACCCGGCGGCCGAGCCGGCGCTGCGCGAGGCGCTGGCGGCGAAGGCCGCGGGCCGGCCGCTGCCCGCCGTGCTGGCGGGCCCGGACGCGGCCACCGAACTGGCCGCGACGCAGTGCCACTCGGTGCTGAACGGCATCACCGGCTCGATCGGCCTGCGCCCGACGCTGGCCGCGCTGGAGGCGGGCCGGGTGCTGGTGCTGGCCAACAAGGAGTCGCTGATCGTCGGCGGCCCGCTGGTGAAGGCGGTCGCGAAGCCCGGGCAGATCGTGCCGGTGGACTCCGAGCACGCCGCGCTGTTCCAGGCGCTGGCCGGCGGGACCCGGGCGGAGGTCCGCAAGCTGGTGGTCACCGCCAGCGGCGGCCCGTTCCGCAACCGCAGCCGCGAGCAGCTGGCGGGCGTGACCCCGCAGGACGCGCTGGCGCACCCGACCTGGGCGATGGGCCCGGTGGTGACGATCAACTCGGCCACCCTGGTCAACAAGGGCCTGGAGGTGATCGAGGCGCACCTGCTGTACGACGTGCCGTTCGAGCGGATCGAGGTCGTGGTCCATCCGCAGTCGGTCGTGCACTCGATGGTGGAGTTCACGGACGGGTCCACGCTGGCCCAGGCCAGCCCGCCGGACATGCGGATGCCGATCGCGCTGGGCATCGGCTGGCCGGACCGGGTCCCGGACTCGGCGCCCGCGTGCGACTGGACCAAGGCGGCCACCTGGGAGTTCTTCCCGCTGGACAACGAGGCCTTCCCGGCGGTGGAGCTGGCCCGCGAGGCGGGCTCGCTGGGCGGCACCGTCCCGGCGGTCTTCAACGCGGCGAACGAGGAGTGCGTGGACGCCTTCCTGAACGGCCGCCTCGCCTTCACGGGGATCGTGGACACTGTTGCCAAGGTCGTGGCCGAGCACGGAACGCCCGCGGCGGGAACTTCCCTGACGGTCGAGGACGTCCTGCACGCGGAGGACTGGGCCCGCGCCCGGGCCCGCGAGCTGGCGGCGGGCTGACGGACCCGGCCGCCGCGGCCGGTGACAGACCGCGGTGGTATCCGGTAGGACAGGACGACGGCGGAGCGGCATGACGGAGGAGCATCGGTGGCAACGGTGATGACGGTGGTCGGCATCCTGGTCTTCGCGGTCGGGTTGCTGATCTCGATCGCCTGGCACGAGCTGGGCCACCTCTCCACGGCCAAGCTGTTCGGCATCAGGGTGCCGCAGTACATGGTCGGCTTCGGCCCGACCGTCTGGTCCCGGAAGAAGGGCGAGACGGAGTACGGCTTCAAGGCGATCCCGCTGGGCGGGTACATCCGCATGATCGGGATGTTCCCGCCCGGCGAGGACGGGCGGATCACCAAGCGCAGCAGCTCGCCGTTCCGGACGATGATCGAGGACGCCCGGGAGGCCTCGTACGAGGAGCTCCAGGAGGGCGACGAGCACCGGCTGTTCTACACGCGCAAGCCGTGGAAGCGCGTCATCGTGATGTTCGCGGGCCCGTTCATGAACCTGGTCCTGGCGTTCGGGCTGTTCCTGACCTACCTGATGGGCTTCGGCGTCAACATGCCGGTGCCGACGATCGGCACGGTCGCGCAGTGCGTCGTCAAGGCCGGCCAGCCCACGGACACCTGCCCGGCGGGCGCCCCGCTCACGCCGGCCGCCCAGGCCGGGCTGAAGCCCGGTGACAAGGTCGTCTCCTTCGACGGCGACCGGATCCGCGACTACGAGCAGCTCCAGGCGGACATCCGCAGGTCGGCCGGGCGGACGGTGCCGGTCGTGGTCGACCGCGACGGCACGCGGCTGACGCTCACCCCCACCATCGCCGTCAACGACGTGCAGAAGTACGACGGCAACAACCTCCCGGTGAAGGGCCAGACCGTGCAGGCCGGCTTCCTCGGGTTCACCCCCACGAGCGGGGTCGTCCAGCTGGGCTTCGGCCAGTCCGTCGACCGGATGTACGACATGGCCGAGAACGGGGTGAAGTCGCTGGTCGCGCTGCCCGGCAAGATCCCGGGGCTGTGGAACGCCGTCGTGGACGACGCGCCGCGCGACCCGGACTCGCCGATCGGCATGGTCGGCGCCGCCCGGGTGAGCGGCGAGGTGTTCTCCCTCGACATCCCCGGCAGCCAGCGGATCGCGTTCTTCGTGAACCTGCTGGCCGGCATCAACCTGTCGCTCTTCCTGTTCAACATGCTGCCGCTGCTGCCGCTGGACGGCGGCCACATCGCGGGCGCGCTCTGGGAGTCGGTCCGCCGGCGTTTCGCGCAGCTGTTCAAGCGGCCCGACCCGGGGCCCTTCGACGTGGCCAAGCTGATGCCGCTCGCCTACGTGGTGGCCAGCATCTTCATCGGCTTCACCCTGCTCGTCCTGGTCGCCGACCTGGTGAACCCCGTCAAGATCAGCTGACGGTGCGGGTACGGCTGGTGTGCCCGGGCCCACCACCGTGCCGTACCGTTGGAGGCCGGGTGCGCGTTCGTCCGCACGCCCGGCCCCGGCCTTCCCGAACGGCCGGACCGATCTCACCTCAACCCCGGGGAACCCTGCGCACATGACCGCGATCTCGCTCGGTATTCCGTCCCTGCCGCTCAAGCCGCTCGCCAAGCGCCGTTACTCCCGGCAGATCATGGTCGGCAACGTTCCGGTCGGCGGTGACGCGCCCGTCTCCGTGCAGTCGATGACCACCACGGTGACCGCGGACATCAACGCCACGCTGCAGCAGATCGCGGAGCTGACCGCGTCCGGCTGCCAGATCGTCCGGGTGGCCTGCCCGTCGCAGGACGACGCCGACGCGCTGCCGATCATCGCCAAGAAGTCGAAGATCCCGGTCATCGCGGACATCCACTTCCAGCCGAAGTACGTCTTCGCCGCGATCGACGCCGGCTGCGCCGCGGTCCGCGTCAACCCGGGCAACATCAAGGCCTTCGACGACAAGGTCGGCGAGATCGCCAAGGCGGCCAAGGACGCCGGCGTCCCGATCCGGATCGGCGTCAACGCCGGCTCGCTCGACAAGCGTCTGCTGGAGAAGTACGGCCGGGCCACCCCCGAGGCGCTGGTCGAGTCCGCGCTCTGGGAATGCTCGCTGTTCGAGGAGCACGACTTCCGCGACATCAAGATCTCGGTCAAGCACAACGACCCGGTCGTGATGATCAACGCCTACCGCCAGCTCGCCGCCGCATGCGACTACCCGCTGCACCTCGGCGTCACCGAGGCCGGCCCGGCGTTCCAGGGCACCATCAAGTCCGCGGTCGCCTTCGGCGCGCTGCTCGCCGAGGGCATCGGCGACACCATCCGGGTCTCGCTCTCCGCCCCGCCGGCCGAGGAGATCAAGGTCGGCAACCAGATCCTGGAGTCGCTCGGCCTGCGCGAGCGCGGCCTGGAGATCGTCTCCTGCCCGTCCTGCGGCCGCGCCCAGGTCGACGTCTACAAGCTCGCGGAGGAGGTCACCGCCGGGCTGGAGGGCATGGAGGTGCCGCTGCGCGTCGCCGTCATGGGCTGCGTCGTCAACGGTCCGGGCGAGGCCCGCGAGGCCGACCTCGGCGTCGCCTCCGGCAACGGCAAGGGCCAGATCTTCGTCAAGGGCGAGGTGATCAAGACCGTTCCCGAGTCGAAGATCGTCGAGACCCTGATCGAGGAGGCCCTCAAGCTCGCCGAGCAGATGCAGGCCGAGGGCGTCGAGTCCGGCGCCCCGACCGTGACCGCCGCGGAGTGACCGGCGGACAGTAGTTTCCGGAGGCGGGGCCGTCCGTGCGCGGACGGCCCCGCGGCCGTAGCCGGGTGGGGCCACGGAGTAGGGTGCGGCCAGAGTCGTCTCAGTGAGGTGCTGTCTCGATGCTCGATCGAGGTGTGATGCTCCCCAGCTCGTTCCAGGCCGCCCGCGCCCTGGTGACCACGCGCGTCCTGGAGGCCCCCGACCTCGCGGACACCCTTGAGGTGCTGCACCGCGACCCGGTGGCCAACGCCTTCGTCGCCACCCGGGTGGAGGCCGTCGGCCTGGACCCGTGGCGCCTCGGCGGCGAGATGTGGGGCTGGTACGACGAGCACGGCGAACTGGACGCGCTCTGCTACGCCGGCGCCAACCTCGTCCTGGTCAACGCCGGACCGCAGGCCGTCCAGGCCTTCGCCGAACGGGCCCGCCGCCAGGGCCGGCGCTGCTCCTCGATCGTCGGCCCCGCCGAGTCCACCGCGGCCCTCTGGGCGCTGCTGGAGCGCAGTTGGGGCCCGGCCCGCGAGGTCCGCGGCCACCAGCCGCTGATGGCCGCCACCGTGCCGTCCGCCGAGATCGCCCCCGACCCGCTGGTGCGGCGGGTGCGGCGGGGCGAGGTCGAGACGCTGATGCCGGCCTGCGTGGCGATGTTCACCGAGGAGGTCGGGGTCTCCCCGCTGGCCGGTGACGGTGGCCTGCTCTACCAGGCCCGGGTCGCCGAACTGGTCGCCGCCGGGCGCTCGTTCGCCCGGTTCACCGAGGACGGCGAGGTGCTCTTCAAGGCCGAGATCGGTGCCGTCACCGAGGGGGCCTGCCAGATCCAGGGCGTCTGGGTCGACCCCGCCCACCGCGGCCGGGGGCTCTCCGAGACCGGCATGGCCGCCGTCCTCGACATCGCCCTGCGCGAGGTCGCCCCGGTGGTCTCGCTCTACGTCAACGACTACAACCTGCGCGCCCGCGCGGCCTACCGCCGGGTCGGTTTCCGTGAGGTCGGCGCGTTCATGAGCGTCCTCTTCTGAGGCCGGTGCCCTACGGGCGCCCGGTTCCCCTCCCAGGGCCGCGCCGGGCCGTCGCCGGTAGTAACGTCCGGGTCATGGATCAGCTGACCGGGGTGACGATCGAGGCCATCGACCTTGCGGCGTGGGCGTCGCAGGCGCTCGATGTCCAGGCGGTGGCGTTCGGGCTGACGCCCGAGGAGGTCATGGTCCGGCTGCACATCGTCGGACGGCACGCGCAGCAGCCCGGCGTGATCGCCCTGGGCGCGTTCAGCGGCGGGCGGCTGGTCGGCTTCGGGTACGGCATGCCCAACCGCCGCGAGCACTGGTGGAGCACGGTGATCCAGCCCTACCTGGAGGCCTACGGCTACGGGGACTGGCTGGACGGGGTCTTCGCGATCACCGAACTCCACGTGCTGCCCGACTTCCAGGGCCAGGGCGTCGGCTCCGCCCTGATCCGGACCCTCTGCGAGCGGTCCGGGCTGCGCCGCAGCATCCTCTCCGCGATCGATGCCGAGACCCCGGCCCGCCGTCTCTACCGCTCGCTCGGCTACCGGGACCTCGCGCGCGCGGTGCACTTCCCCAACACCGAGCGCCTCTACGCCGTGATGGGAGCC
Organism: Kitasatospora sp. RG8; assembly: GCF_017813315.1. Taxonomy (NCBI): domain Bacteria; kingdom Bacillati; phylum Actinomycetota; class Actinomycetes; order Kitasatosporales; family Streptomycetaceae; genus Kitasatospora; species Kitasatospora sp. RG8. The sequence continues at coordinate 45,009 of NZ_JAGIYX010000039.1, read as the reverse complement.
CCGCTGCCGCTGCTGAAGCCGCCGACGGCTCAGAGCGCGCCGGCGAACTCCAGGTAGAGCTCCGCGTCCTCCCGGCGGCCCGCCGCCAGGGCGCGCAGGCCGAGGTCGGCCGCGCGGAACAGCGTCCAGCCGCGCAGCCGTTCCCGGTCCACCTCCAGGGCGTCGCCGAGCTGGTGCAGCCGGCGGCGCACGGCGGCCGGCACGCCCGGGGAGCCGACCAGGGTGTCGGCCCGGTCCAGCGCCAGCCGGGCGAGGTCGTAGGCGCGCTCGCCGGCCAGCGGTCGGGGGTCGATCGCCAGCCAGGGCGCGCGGTCGGCGGCCATGACGTTGCCGTGGTGGAAGTCGCCGTGCAGCAGGAACGTCTCGGTGGCGGAGCCGAGCAGCCCCGCGGCGGTCTCCACCGCCTCGGCCACCAGGGCGGACGCCTCGGCGGCTCCCGGCAGCGCGTCGTGCCGGCGCATCCGCTCGGTGGTGTCGGCGACCCGGTCGGCGAGCGTGGGGAACGGGTGGCCCTCGGACGGTTCCACCCAGAGCCGGTGCAGCAGGCTGGTGGCCTCCAGCATCGCCTTCGGCTCGGCCAGCGAGCGCAGCGGGATGTCACCGTGCAGCCGCTCCAGCAGCAGCAGCCCCCGGGCAGGGTCGGCGGCCAGCAGCAGCACGGCCCCGCGGCCGGCCCACAGGGTGAGCGCGGCGTGCTCCTGGGCGGTCTCGGCGGTGACCAGCCCGGCCTTGAGGACGGCGGGGCTGAGGTCGTCGCGGTGGACGTAGCCGATCAGGCTCAGGCTGCCGCCCGGGTCGAGAACCCGGTCCAGGGTGAGGTCCCAGCGGGCCAGCCCGTCGGCGACCAGGGCCGGCAGGTCCGCCAGCCAGCTCCTCCCCTCCTCGTCCGTGCCGACGCTGCGCGCCAGCCACTCGGGGACGGTGATCTGCCCTGGTGCCTCCGACATGCTGGCCTTCCGGTTGGTGCTTCCCCCGTGGTGCTACCCGTCCATTGTCGGCCATGGCGGCGAAACCGCAGGTCAGCGACGAGGGGGTACGGGGGCGGCCGACGGCGGTGTCCGCGGGTCCGGCGGGGGAGCGGGAGTGACGTGGTGTCGGGGGCGGGCGGCCGTCCGCGCGGCCGCGGCGTCAGCCGGTGGCGGCCGGGGTGGGGGCCGCCGTCGGGGTGCCGGAGGCCGGGGCGGTGGCGGGGTCGGGGATGCCCGGGAACGCGGTGGGGGCGGCGCCCCAGTGGCGGGCGCGCAGGGCGCATTCGCGCAGCGCGTCGGCCGCGGTGGTGCGCTGGGTGCCGTCGACGGCGGCCACCAGGTCGGCGTAGACCGTGGTGAGCCGGGTCTCGATGTGGGCGGCGAGCCGGCCGGCGGCGGCCCCGTCGGTGACCGGGAACGGCAGCTGGTAGCCGGCGGCGGCCGCGTTCGGGGTGGCGCCGACCCCGCCGAGCAGGCGCTGCCAGGCGTCCCGCCGGGTCTGGTGGGCGGCCAAGGCGGTCCGGGCGTCGGCACGCTGCTGGTCCTCGGGGAGCCGGGCGCCCACCACGCCGTAGCCGTAGATCGCGGCGTGCTCGGCGCTCAGGGCGGCCTGGAAGGCCGTGACGGCCTCGGGACCGACGGCCGGGGCACCGCCCGCACCGGACGGGGCGGCGGACGGGGAGCCGGAGGCGGACGAGCCGGCGCCGGACGAGGAGGGCGAGGGGGATCCGGAGGCGGACGGCGAGGCGGAGGCGGGACCGGGGGCCGGGACGGTCGGCGGGGCGGTGTCGCCGAGCGCGACCGCGTGCAGCACCCCGGCGGTGGAGACGGAGGCGAGCAGCCGGGCCAGCTGGGGCGAGGCGGCGCCGAGGTCGGCGAGCCGGGTCTGCGCGGTCTGGCGCTCCAGCGAGGCGAGCGCCGCGGTGCTGGTGACCGCCGACGCGGCCGCGCCGGTGGAGGAGGCCGACGGGGAGGCGGAACCCGGGGTGGCGGACGCCGGGGCGGCCGAGGGCGAGGCCTGGGCCCCCGCCAGCGCGGCCCGGTGCTGGGCCACCTCGGCCCGCAGCGGCTGGAGCTGCGCCGCCTGCCCGGCCCCCGGCCCGGCCAGCAGGGCGTCGTACCCGGCGAGCAGGGTGTCGGTGGCGGCGACGGCGCGCAGCCGGACCGGCTCGTCCGGGTCGGGGCGGCGGCGCTCGCCCTCGGTGGCGTCCTTGCCGTCGTGCGAGTCGGTGCACGCGGTGAGCGCGCCGCCCGTGGTGAGGAGCAGGCCGAGGGCCAGGAAGGTCCGTCGGCTGGGCGGCTGCATCGTCGTCACTCCGGGGCGTGTACGGGAGGACGGCCTGCCCGCCTGCCCTCGTTGGCGTGAATGATTACAGAATCCCCACGTCCGTGGGGATGGATTGGGTTGTCGGGTGCCGGGCCCGGCCGGTGTGAGCTTGCTCGCAGTGGGTGTCGCGGGGGCTGCCGCGCGCCGTGCGGAATCGGTGGTTGGCGGCTTCACCGGATAGGCTTTGGGCCGAGCTGCCGCGACCCGGCCTGCGCCGGTCCGGCGCCAGGGGGTGCGGTACCCCCTCCTGACAACAGCAGACGCGGCCGAGGAGTCCACCCGGATGAGCACCACCCACATCGACCGGCTGCGCGCGTTGCTGGAGCCCCTGGCGGCCCGGGAGGGCCTGGACCTGGAGGACGTGAAGGTCACCCAGGCGGGCAGCCGCCGGCAGGTGCAGATCGACGTCGACGCCGACGGCGGCGTGGACCTGGACACCATCGCCGAGTTCAGTCGCCTGGTCGGCGAGGCCCTGGACGAGTCCGACGTGATGGGCGCCGGCGCCTACGTGCTGGAGGTCGGCTCGCCGGGCGCCGAGCGCCCGCTGGCCGAGCCCCGCCACTGGCGCCGGGCCGAGGGCCGGCTGGCCAAGATCCACCTGGTCGACGGCGGGGAGATCGTCGCCCGGGTGCTGGAGGCGGACGAGGACGGCGCGCTGGTCGAGGTGCAGCCGGTGAAGGGCCGCGGTCGCGCCAAGGAGCGCCGTCTGGAGTACACCGAGGTGGACCGGGCGCGCGTCCAGGTGGAGTTCAACCGCAAGGACGAGAAGCTCCTCGACGAGGCCCCGGACTTCGCGGACGACGACGCCACCGACGAGGGGGAGGACGGTGCGGAGTAACGCTCCCAGCACCGACCGGACCGATATGAACGTGACGAAAGACGAGGAGGCGTAGCCGTGGACATCGACATGAGTGCCCTGCGCACGCTGGTCAACGAGAAGAACATCCCCTTCGACCTGCTGGTCGAGTCCATCGAGTCGGCCCTCCTCACCGCGTACCACCGCACCGAGGGCTCGCGCCGCCGGGCCCGGGTCGAGCTGGACCGCAGGTCCGGCCACGTCACCGTGTGGGCGACGGAGGACCCGGCGGAGCTGGACGAGGGCGTCGAGCCGAAGGAGTTCGACGACACCCCGAGCGGCTTCGGCCGGATCGCGTCCAGCATCGGCATCCAGGTGATGATGCAGCGCCTGCGCGACGCCGCCGACGACCAGACCTTCGGCGAGTACGCGGGCAAGGAGGGCGACATCGTCACCGGTGTCGTCCAGCAGGGCAACGACCCGAAGAACGTGCTGGTCGACATCGGCAAGCTGGAGGCCATCCTGCCGCCGCAGGAGCAGGTCCCGGGCGAGGACTACCGGCACGGCACCCGTCTCAAGTGCTACGTGGTGGCGGTGCGCCGGGGTGTCCGCGGCGCGTCGGTGACGCTCTCGCGCACCCACCCGAGCCTGGTGAAGAAGCTCTTCGCGCTGGAGGTCCCGGAGATCGCGGACGGCAGCGTGGAGATCGCGGCGATCGCCCGCGAGGCCGGCCACCGCACCAAGATCGCGGTCTGGTCGCGCCGGAGCGGGCTGAACGCCAAGGGCGCCTGCATCGGCCCGATGGGCAGCCGGGTGCGCGCGGTGATGGGCGAGCTGCACGGCGAGAAGATCGACATCGTCGACTGGTCGGAGGACCCGCGCGAGATGGTCGCCGCGGCGCTGTCCCCCGCACGGGTGACGAGCGTCGAGATCGTGGACTACAACCAGCGCTCCGCACGGGTGATCGTGCCCGACTACCAGTTGTCGCTGGCGATCGGCAAGGAGGGGCAGAACGCCCGCCTCGCCGCCCGCCTCACCGGCTGGCGGATCGACATCCGGCCGGACACCGAGGGCCAGCCCGAGGAGCGGTCGCAGGACCGTTCCGACGGCGCCGGCCGGGACGGCGACAACTAGCAGCGGCTCCGCCGAGTGGCCGGAGCCGGACGGATGACACCGATGCACGGGCCCCCCGCCGATCCGGTCCGGATCGGCGGGGCGGCGCCATGTCCCTTCGGAGGGGTAGACTTGCCTTCGTCTGGCCGGACGCATGTCCGAGCACGCCCGGAACGCACCTGCGTGGGCTGCCGCAAGCGAGCGGCCAAGCACCAGCTGTTGCGTGTCACGGCGGTCGAGGGCGTCTGCGTCCCCGATCCCCGTGGCGCACTGCCGGGCCGGGGCGCGCACCTGCACCCCGATCCGGCCTGCCTCGACCTCGCGGTCCGCCGCCGGGCGTTCCCCCGGGCCTTCCGGCTCCAGGGCACGCTCGACACCGAGCGGCTCCGCGGGTACATCGAGGAGCGGGCAGGCGACACCCCGGCGCCCTGAGCTTCCTCAGGCCGGCCCGGCGGGCACCTCCCCGTTACGGCCGCCGCTCCACGCGGCGGAGAACCACCGCAACAAGCACAGTGCGCGGGCAGCCGCGCGCCGTGCCACCAGTCAGGTACCTCGCGATGTGGAAGTAGGTCGAGATTGCGATGAGCACTCGATGAGTACGCGATGAGTACGCGATGGGTACGCCCATGAAGTAGCGACAGTCCGGCGGACGAGACCCCCCGGACTCATAGACAGGAGTGAAGTGGCTAAGGTCCGGGTTTACGAACTCGCCAAGGAGCTTGGCTTGGAGAGCAAGGCCGTCATGGCCAAGCTCACCGAGCTCGGCGAGTTCGTCCGTTCGGCGTCCTCGACGATCGAGGCGCCGGTCGTGCGCAAGTTGACTGACGCTCTGGGAGTGGCCCCCACCGGTGGTGGTTCCGCTGCCAAGCCTGGCCCGCGGAAGCCCGCGGCGCCCCAGCCCACCGGTGGTCCCGCCGCCGGTGCGGCCGCACCCAAGCCGGGTGCCCCGACCCCGGGTCCGCGCCCCGCCGCGGCGCCGGCCCCCCGTCCGACCCCCGCAGCCGGATCGGCGCCCGCCGCCCCGGCTGCCGCCGCCCCGCGTCCCGCGGGCGCGCCGACTCCGGGCCCGCGCCCGGCGGCCCGCCCCGCGGCTCCGGCGGCCCCGGCCGCTCCGGCGGCCGAGTTCTCCTCGCCGGCTCCGGCCGAGGCTCCCGCCGAGCGTCCGGCCGCCCAGGCCCCGCGCCCGGCGTCCGCCCCCGCCGGTGGCGGCGCCCGTCCGGGCCCGCGTCCGGCCGGTCCGCGTCCGGGCAACAACCCGTTCACCTCGGGCAGCGCCACGGGCATGGCCCGTCCCGGCGACCGCCGTCCGGCCGCGCCGGGTGCGCGTCCGGGTGCCGGTGCCCCCGCCGGTGACCGTCCCCGTCCGGGTGGCGACCGTCCGCGTCCGGCCGGTGCTCCCGGTGCCGACCGTGGCGCCCCGCGCCCCGGTGGCGACCGTCCGCGTCCGGCCGGTGCTCCCGGTGCCGACCGTGGCGCCCCGCGCCCCGGTGGCGACCGTCCGCGTCCGGGTGCCGGCGGCCCCGGTGCCCCGGGTGCCGGTGCCCCCCGTCCGGGTGGTGCCCCGCGTCCCGACGGCATGCCCCGTCCGGCCGGTCCGCGTCCCGGCGGCCCGACCCCGTCCGGCATGCCGCGTCCGAACCCCGGCATGATGCCGCAGCGTCCGGCTCCGGGCCCGCGTCCGGGCCCCGGCGGCCGTGGCCCCGGTGGCCCCGGCGGCCGTCCGGGTGGTCCGGGTGCCGGTGGCGCCCGTCCGGGCTTCGCCGGTCGTCCGGCCGGTCCGGGCTCGCGTCCGGCCGGTGGCGGCTTCGGCGGCCCCCGTCCCGGTGGCGGTGCCCCCGGTGGCGGCGGCGGCTTCGGCCCGCGTCCCGGTGGCTTCGGCGGCCGTCCCGGCGGCCCGGGTGCCCGTGGTGGCACGCAGGGTGCCTTCGGCCGTGGCCCCGGTGGCCGTCCGGCCCGTGGTCGCAAGTCGAAGCGGGCGAAGCGCCAGGAGTACGAGGCCATGCAGGCCCCGTCCGTCGGCGGTGTGATGCTGCCCCGCGGCAACGGCCAGACCGTTCGCCTGTCGAGCGGCGCCTCGCTGATGGACTTCGCGGAGAAGATCAACGCCAACCCGGCCGCGCTCGTCTCCGTCATGTTCAACCTGGGTGAGATGGTCACCGCGACCCAGTCGGTCTCCGACGCCACGCTGCAGCTGCTGGCGGACGAGATGGGCTTCGTCCTGGAGATCGTCAGCCGGGACGACGAGGACCGCGAGCTGCTGGAGTCGTTCGACATCGACTTCGGTGCCAACGAGGGCGACGAGGACCAGCTGGCCCCGCGCCCGCCGGTCGTCACCGTCATGGGTCACGTCGACCACGGTAAGACCCGCCTGCTGGACGCCATCCGCAAGTCCAACGTGGTGGCCGGCGAGGCCGGTGGCATCACCCAGCACATCGGTGCCTACCAGGTGGCGACGATGGTGAACGGCGAAGAGCGCCCGATCACCTTCCTCGACACCCCGGGTCACGAGGCGTTCTCCGCCATGCGTGCCCGTGGTGCCAAGTCCACCGACATCGCGATCCTGGTGGTCGCGGCCAACGACGGTGTCATGCCGCAGACGGTCGAGGCGCTGAACCACGCCAAGGCCGCGGGTGTGCCGATCGTGGTCGCCGTCAACAAGATCGACGTCGAGGGCGCCGACCCGACCAAGGTCCGCGGTCAGCTGACCGAGTTCGGGCTGGTGGCCGAGGAGTACGGCGGCGACACCATGTTCGTCGACATCTCCGCGCGCCAGGGTCTCAACATCGACCAGCTGCTGGAGGCCGTGGTCCTGACCGCGGACGCCTCGCTCGACCTGCGGGCCAACCCCGAGCAGGACGCGCAGGGTATTGCGATCGAGGCCCACCTCGACAAGGGCCGCGGCGCCATGGCGACCGTGCTCGTGCAGCGCGGTACCCTCCGCGTCGGCGACTCGATCGTGGTCGGCGACGCCTACGGCCGCGTCCGCGCGATGCTGGACGAGAACGGCAACAGCCTCGCCGAGGCCGGCCCGTCCCGCCCGGTGCTGCTGCTCGGTCTGACCTCGGTGCCCCGCGCCGGCGACAGCTTCATCGTCGTCGACGAGGACCGCACCGCCCGCCAGATCGCCGAGAAGCGCTCGGCCCGCGACCGCAACGCCGCCTTCGCGCAGCGTCGCGTCCGGGTGTCCCTGGAGGACCTGGACAAGGCCATCGCCGCCGGCTCCATCGAGCAGCTCAACCTCATCATCAAGGGTGACGTCTCCGGTTCGGTCGAAGCCCTCGAGGACGCCCTCGTCAAGCTGGACGTGGGCGAGGAGGTCGAGCTCCGGGTCCTGCACCGCGGTGTGGGTGCCATCACCGAGTCCGACGTGGACCTGGCGATGGGCTCGGACGCCATCATCATCGGCTTCAACGTGCGCGCCGAAGGCCGTGCGCGCGCCGCGGCCGACAAGGAAGGCGTGGACGTCCGGTACTACTCGGTCATCTACCAGGCGATCGAGGAGATCGAGAACGCCCTCAAGGGCATGCTCAAGCCCGAGTACGAGGAGGTGCGCCTCGGCTCCGCGGAGATCCGCGAGGTCTTCCGCTCCTCCAAGTTCGGCAACATCGCCGGTGTGCTGGTCCGCGAGGGCCTGCTGCGCCGCAACGCCAAGGCCCGCCTCATCCGCGACGGCAAGGTCGTGGCGGAGAGCCTCACCATCGAGGGTCTGCGCCGCTTCAAGGACGACGCGACCGAGGTCCGCGAGGGCTTCGAGGCCGGTGTGACCCTGGGGTCGTTCAACGACATCAAGGTCGACGACGTCATCGAGACGTACGAGATGCGCGAGAAGCCGCGCGCGTAAGCGGGTGGTGTCCGGGGCCGGTCGGCGGGTGGAAATTCCCGTCGACCGGCCCCGGTCTCGCTGTGTAGGGTCCTCACACCAGCCCGGTTCAGGGCTGTCCCCGAGGCCTTCCAGGTCGGCGAGACCTGTCATACATGTTCGTGGGAACACTCACCTTCGACCTGCTCCTGGGCGACGTCCACTCGCTCAAGGAGAAGCGCTCGATCGTGCGGCCCATCGTGGCCGAACTGCAGCGCAAGTACAGCGTGTGCGCTGCCGAGACCGGGAACCAGGAGCTGCACCGCAGGGCCGAGATCGGCCTCGCGGTGGTGTCCGGCGAAGCCGGGTACGTCACCGAGGTCCTGGACAGCTGTGAGCGGTTGGTCGCCGGCCGCCCCGAGGTACAGCTGCTCTCCGCCAGGAGGCGCTACCACAACGACGACGATGAATGAGGTCTGCGGAACGGACCGGCGCGAGTCGCCGTTCTCACACAGATCAGGACCGAGAGCGCCCACAAGGCTGGGCGCGGGCCGGTACTTTGGGGCGTGGGCCCCGACGGGCAGGCAGTACGCCCGGGTACCCGGCCCACTGCACGAGGAGGCAACGTGACCGACACCGCAAGGGCGCGCAAGCTCGCCGACCGAATCCAGGTGGTCGTCGCCCAGACCCTGGAACGCCGGATCAAGGACCCCCGGTTGGGGTTCGTGACCATCACCGACACCCGGGTCACCGGCGACCTGCGCGAGGCCACCGTCTTCTACACCGTCTTCGGTGACGAGGCCGAGCGCGAGGCCTCGGCCGCGGCGCTGGAGAGCGCCAAGGGCGTGATCCGTTCCGAGGTCGGCAAGATCGGGGTGCGCTTCACCCCGACGCTGACCTTCGTCGCGGACGCCCTGCCGGAGAACGCCCGGAACATCGACGACCTGCTCGACCGGGCCCGGGCCATCGACGCCGCGGTGCGCACCACCGCGGCGGGCGCGACCTTCGCCGGCGACGCCGACCCGTACAAGGTCCCGGCGTCCGAGCGTGACGACGAGGACGAGTAGTCATGGCGGGTGAGCCGGCGGCGGCCGGTTCGACAGCGGGACCAACCACGGGGGCGTCCTCCACCACCACGGTGGAGGGTGCCCTCGCGGTGCTTCCGGGGCCGCGCGCCGAGGAGAGCGGCTTCGAGCTGGTCTGGCAGCAGGTCGTGGCGGAGATCGGGCGGGCCCGTTCGATCGACCTGATCTGCCACATCTGCCCCGACGGCGACGCGCTCGGTTCGGCCCTGGCGGCCGCCCTGGCGCTGCGCGGGCTCGGCCACGAGGTCCGGGTCTCCTTCGGTGACGACCCGCAGATCGTGCCCGAGTCGCTGGCGTTCCTGCCCGGCCAGGAGCTGATCGTGCCGGCGTCCGAGGTGCCCGACACCCCCGAGCTGGTTCTCTGCTTCGACGTCGCCGCCGAGAGCCGGCTCGGCCTGCTGCACGACAAGGCCTTCGCCGCGCCCGTGCTGGTGGTCATCGACCACCACGCCTCCAACCCGGGCTTCGGCACCCACCAGCTGATCGACCCGACCGCCCCGGCCACCGCCGTCCTGGTGGACGAGCTGCTGCGCCGGCTCGGCGTCGAACTCGACCAGCCGCTGGCCACCTGCCTCTACACCGGGGTCGCCACCGACACCGGCTCCTTCAAGTACCGGGCCACCACGCCCGCGACCCACGAACTCGCCGGGCGGCTGCTGGCCACCGGCATCCGGCACGACCTGATCTCCCGGCAGCTGTGGGACACCTCCTCCTTCGGCTACCTCAAGGTGCTCGCCCGCGCGCTCGACCGGGCCGTCTACGAGCCCGACGCGGCCGGCGGCCTGGGCCTGGTGTGGACCTGGGTGCCGTACCAGGACCTCGCGCTGTTCAGCGTCACCGTCGAGGAGATCGAGGGCCTGATCGACATCGTCCGCCGCCCGGCCGAGGCCGAGGTGGCGCTGGTGCTCAAGCAGGACCCGGACGGCACCCTGCGCGGCTCCTCGCGCTCCAAGGGCGCGGTGGACGTCGCCGCGGCCTGCGCGGGACTCGGCGGCGGCGGGCACACCTTCGCGGCCGGGTTCAGCGCCCGGGACGACGTGGAGACCGTGGTCGGGCGGTTCCGGGCCGCGTTGCGGCCCGTCAGTTGACCATCCTTAGAGAAAGAACTTGATGAAGCGCAAAGGCACCGGTCCGGACGGCCTGGTCATCGTCGACAAGCCGGAGGGCATCACCTCGCACGGGGTGGTCGCCAAGCTGCGGTGGCTGGCCGGGACGCGGAAGGTCGGCCACGCCGGCACGCTCGACCCGATGGCCACCGGCGTGCTGGTCATCGGCGTGGAGCGGGCCACCCGGCTGCTCGGGCACCTGATGCTCACCGCCAAGACGTACGAGGCGACCATCCGGCTCGGCCAGACCACCGTCACCGACGACCGGGAGGGCGAGGTCACCTCGTCCACGCCGGCGGACGGCGTGGACCGGGGAGCCGTCGAGGCCGGGATCGCCGCGCTCACCGGCGAGATCATGCAGGTGCCGTCCAAGGTCAGCGCGATCAAGATCGACGGCAAGCGCTCGTACGCGCGGGTCCGCGAGGGCGAGGACTTCGAGCTGGCGGCCCGGCCGACCACGATCCACTCCTTCACCGTGCACGAGTACCGCGAGGCCGTCGCCGAGGACGGCACCCCGGTGCTCGACCTCGACGTCACGGTGGAGTGCTCCTCCGGCACCTACATCCGGGCGCTGGCCCGCGACCTCGGCGCCGGGCTCGGCGTCGGCGGCCACCTCACCGCGCTGCGGCGCACCAAGGTGGGCCCGTACGGGGTGGAGTCGGCGCGGACGCTGGAGCAGCTGGAGGAGTCGGTGCACGGCGAGGCCGCCACCGGGCTGGAGGTGCTGCCGATCGGCGCCGCCGCCGCGGCGGCCTTCCCCCGCTGGGACCTCGACGCCGACCAGGCCAAGCAGCTCTCGCACGGCGCCCGGCTGAAGGCGCCCGGGATGGGCGTGGACGGGCCGATCGCCGTGTTCGGGCCGGACGAGCGGTTCCTCGCGCTGGTGGAGGAGAAGGGCGGCCAGGCGAAGCCGGTCGCGGTCTTCGTCGGCTGAGCCACCGCGGCACGAGCCCTCCGACGCCCCTTGCGGGCGGCGGGGGGCTTTCCGCTGCCCGGGTGCGGGCAGCGGAGCCGTCCGCGGCGGTCACGGGCCGCGGGACGCGCGGGGAGCGTGGGCGGGCTGGTGCACGGGTTCACCCGCACGGGGGAGCGCGCGAGGTGAACCGCAGTGGTGAGCGGCGTGGGCGGGGTCGGGGCGCGCCGACGGCGGGCAGAACCCCGTGCGGCGAGCAGGTCGCCGCGACGAGTCCGCTCCAGGGCCGGCCGGCCCTGCGGGGAGGCTGCGCGAATGCCGGGAATCCTGGACGGCGACGAGGTGGCGGACGATCCGGGGCGGTACCTGCTGAGGATCTGCGACCTGGACGGACGGCTGCGCGGGCTGGGGTTCGTCGCCGATCCGCTGGGCACCGTCCTGACCGCCCACGAGAGCGTCGTGGGCCTCGACCGGGTCGTCCTGCGCACCCCCGGCGGGCAGACCCGCGTCCTCGGCCCCGACAACGTCCTGCCGCTGCCCGCGCACGGGCTCGCCCTGCTGCGGACCGACGGCGTCGGCGGGCTGCCGGTGCCGCCGCTGCCGGTCGCGCGCCCGGCCGGCGCGCCCGCCTGCCGCGACGTGCTGGTGCCGGTGCCGACCGGGGAGGACGAGCGGGCGGTGGCCCTGCGCGGCGGCCTCCTCGGCGTCACCGGGGCGGTCTACGCGCCCTCCCCGGGGAGCGGTCGGGCGGGCCCCTTCCACCTGCTCGGCGGCGTGCTGCTGCTCGACCTGCCGTCCGCCGCCGGCGGTGCGGCGGCCGTACCCGCCGGGGCGCCGGTGCTGGACGCCCGCAGCGGCGCGGTGATCGGCGTCGCCGCGCCGGGCGTGCACGCGCCCGAACGGGCCGGCGCGCTCGCCGCCGTCCCCGCGTACGGCGGCGGGGCGGGTACGGGCGCACCGGAGCTCGCCGGGGCGCTGGACCGGAACGCCGCGGGCGTCCCGGCGTACGGGACCGCGCTCAACCTGGCCGGCGTCCTGCGGCTCACCGCCGCCCAGGTGGCGTCCGCCGGTGCGGGCCCGGGCCGGGTGGGCGCCGTGGCCGCCGACCGGGTCGACCGCCCGGACGGCCTGGCCGGGGAGGAGCCGTCGGTCGCGGCGGTCACCGTGCTGGTCGGTGCGCCCGGCTCGGGCCGGACCACCGAGCTCGCCGCCCTCGCCGCCCGGCGCGCCGACAGCGGCTGTCCGAGGCCCACGCTCTGGCTGCGCGGCGCCGACCTGCGGGCGGAGTCCAGCGCGCTCGCCGACGCGGTGGAACGCACGCTGGCGGCGGCCTCCGCGGTCCTGGGAGTCCGGCCGACGCCGGGGCCGGACACCGTGGCCGGGCTCTGCACGGCGGCGGGGCGGCCGCTGCTGGTGGTCCTGGACGGGCCCGAGGAGGCGTCCGTACCGCTCGACGCGGCCTGGCTGCGGGCGGCGGGGGAGTGGCTGGCGGCCACCGGGGCGCGGCTGCTCCTGGCCTGCGGGGAGGAGGCCTGGGAACGGCTGGCCCCGGGCGGGCACGGGAGCGGCGCCCCGGCGGAGGGCGGGCGCTGTGCGCCGGGCGGTGCCGACGGCGGGCGGTGCGCCTCCGCCGAGGGCCCGCGGGCGGGGGAGCGGTACGCGCCGGGCGGGGCCGCGGGAGGTCCGGCCGGCCCGGGGGGCGTGTTGCCCGACGGCGCTCCCTGCCTCTGCCGCCCGGCCCTCGCCGTCCACCGGCTCGGGCCGCTGCCGGCCGAGGCGGCGGACCGCGTGCGGCGCCGGTACGGGCTGCCGCCGGGGTGGCCGGCCCCGGCGGACGCCAGGCATCCGCTGGCGGTGCGGCTGGCCGGGGAGCTGTGGGCGGAGGGGGTGCGCGGGGAGCCGCCGGGCCGCGGCGAGCTGTTCGCGGCCCAGCTGGACCTGCGCTGCCTGCGGGTCGCCCAGCGGCTCGCCACCGACGGGCGGCCGAGGCGGCCGGGTGCCCACCGGCGGGGTGCCGGGCAGGCGGCGGGGCCGTCGCACGGCCGGGTGCGGCGGCTGGCGGCCGCGGTGGCGGGCCGGGTGCACGAGGCGGGGCGGCGGATGCTGGGGGCGGAGCAGGGCGGCCTGGGCCGGGCGGTGTTCGAGGAGCTGTTCCCGGTGGCGGGCGGCTGGGCGGCCGCCGTCCTGGCGGAGGGCCTGTTCGTGCCCGCCGGTCCGGGCTACCGGTTCGCGCACGGGGAGTTCTCCGACTGGCTGCAGGGCCTGCACCTGGACCTCGACGCGGCACTGCGGCTGCTGCTCGGCGAGACCGAGGACACCAGGCCGCCGGGGGAGGCCCGTTCGGTGCCCCGGCACCGGGTCGGGCCGGTGGCGGCCGCGCTGCGGCGGCTGGCGGAAACCTGGGGAGCGCCCGCCCTGGACCCGTGGCTGCACCGGATCTGGCGCGCCCTGGACCTGCGCCCGCCGGGCAGCGAACCCGGCTGGTGGGCGGGGCGGTTGCTGGTGGCCGGGCTCGCGGCCAGCCCGGATCTCGGCGAACACCGCGCACTGCTCGGCCAGTTGGCGGTCCGGATCGCCGAAGTCGCCCCGGCGGCGGGCGGATTCGAACGGCTTCCGGCCGAGGGACTGGGACGCTTCGGCCCCGCGTTCTGGACCGGCCTGGGCCTGCCCGCGGCGCAGGAGCTGGAGCTGCTGCGCCGGCTGGTGACCGCCGACGGGCCCGGGCGGCCGTTCCTCACCGCCGTGGCCGGCCGGCTGCGGGGCGACCCGGCCGGCGTGCTGCCGCTGCTCTGCCGGTGGTTCGACGACCCGCGCGGCCTGACCGGCCGCCCCGGCACCACCGTCGCCGACCTCGCCCACGACCTGCTGTACGCCCACCGCACGCTCGCCCTGGACGAGTTGACGGAGGCCCTGGCCGACGCCGCGCACCCGAGGGCGGACGCGCTGCTCACCGTGCTCGCCGCCGAGGAACCCTCCGCGCTCTGCCGGGCGGTGGACCGCTGGAGCCACGACCGGCGGCCCGAGCGCCACGTCGCCGCCGCCGTGCACGCGCTGCGGGCCGCCCCGTACGCCCGCGGCGCCGGTGCGGACCTGCTGCGGTTCACCGCGCTGACCCTGCTCGCCCGGGAGGAGGAGCCCGGTCTGCACGGGGCCGCCCTGGCCCTGCTGGTCCGGGACGGCCGGACCAGGGCCGCCCACCTGCCCGCGGCGCTCGACCTCCACCGGCAGGGCGACGACCGCTTCCTCACCGCACGGGCGCTGGCCCCGGCGCTGGAGGGCGATCCCGAGCCGGTGCTCGCCGCGTTCGCGGACCGGCTGGAGCGGCCCGGCGCGCCGGTCGCCGAGATCCTGCGGGTACTGGCCGACGCGGGCTCGCCGCCGGTGGGCCGACGGGGCGCGGAGCTGGCGGCCCGCCTGCTGCGGGAGCGGCCGGCCTCGGCCGGCGCGGTCGCCGTCGACTACCTGGGCCGTCGGCTGGGACGCGGGGCCGCCGGGGAGCCGGCCGCCCGGCTGGAGCTGCGGCTGCTGCTCGGCAGCGCCCTGGCGGCCCGTGCGGCCGCCGTGCGCAGGCCGTTCGCCGAGGTGCTGGCGGCGCCGGTCGGGGAGGCCGCGGCGGACGCCCTGCGGTGCGAACTGCTGGACACCCTGCTGGCCGCGGAGGGGGACCCGGAGGTGCTCACCGCCGTCGTCGAGCGGCTCGCCGGGAACTGCGCGGCCGAGCGGCCGGCCCGGGCCCGGACGGTGCTGGCCCGGGCGGTGGACGGCCTGCCGGACGCGGACGGGCTGCTGGTGCGCTGCGCCGTCCGTTCCGCGGGGTTCGCGCTGCTGCTGGCGCAGTGGCCCGACGACGGCTGGCCGTCCCTGCCGCGCGGGCCCCGGCTGGACCGGTTGCGGGCCCTGTCGGCGGCCGGGCACGACCCGCAGGACGCCGCCGCGGACGCCGAACGCCGGTACGGGCGCGGTGAAGGCGGTGGTGGGAACGGCGGCGGGAACGGTGGCGGCGCTCGTGGTGAACGGCACGGCGGGGGTGGCGGAACCGGGCGCGGCACGGGGCGCGAAGACGCCCGGGACAACGAGCAGGTGACCGTTCGCACACCGGCCGCCGTGGCCCGGTGCCCGGCGGTGCGCCCAACCCGCCTTCCGGTGCCGAAGCAGGGGCAGGCGCATGGCACGCTATAGGGGTTCGGGTTTTGAGCGTTTGAGCGTACAGAAGGTACGCGCCGTACGGAACAAGGAGCGGTCAGGGTGCAGCGCTGGCGTGGCCTGGAGGAGATCCCCGGTGACTGGGGACGCAGCGTCGTCACCATCGGTTCGTTCGACGGTGTGCACCGCGGACACCAGCTGATCATCAACCGGGTGGTCGAGCGCGCCCGCGAACGCGGCGTCCGCTCGGTCGTCGTCACCTTCGACCCGCACCCGAGCGAGGTCGTCCGCCCGGGCAGCCACCCGCCGCTGCTCGCCCCGCAGCCGCGCCGCGCCGAGCTGATCGAGGCGCTCGGCGTGGACGCCGTGCTGGTGCTGCCGTTCACGGCCGCGTTCTCGCAGGAGTCCCCGGAGACCTTCTTCCAGCAGGTGCTGGTGGACGCCCTGCACGCGTGCCTGGTCATCGAGGGGCCCAACTTCCGCTTCGGGCACCGCGCGGCCGGAGACGTCCGGCTCCTCACCGAGCTGGGCCGGGCGGCCGACTGCGGCGTCGAGGTGCTCGACCTCCAGGTGCGCGGGGCGGCCGGGGACGGCGAGCCGTTCTCGTCCACGCTGACCCGGCGGCTGGTCGCGGCCGGCGACGTGACCGGAGCCGGCGAGGTGCTGGGCCGCCCGCACCGGGTCGAGGGCACGGTGGTGCGCGGCGCGCAGCGCGGCCGCGAGCTGGGGTACCCGACCGCCAACGTGGAGACCGTGCCGCACAGCGCGATCCCGGCCGACGGCGTCTACGCGGGCTGGCTGACGGCCGACGGCGAGCGGATGCCGGCGGCGATCTCGGTCGGCACCAACCCGACCTTCGACGGCACCGCCCGCACGGTCGAGGCCTACGCGATCGACCGCGTCGGCCTGGACCTCTACGGGCTGCACGTCGCCGTCGACTTCCTGGCGTACCTGCGGGGGATGGAGAAGTTCGACTCCATCGAGGCGCTGCTGGACCGGATGGCCGACGACGTCAAGCGGGCCCGCGAACTCACCGACGCCCCCTGACGGCCGCGTCCGCGGACGCCGAAGGGCCCGCCGGCCGCTCTCGATCCCGAGGCGGCCGGCGGGCCCTTGCGCGTTGCTACTGCTGCTGGGGCGGCTGCGGGTAGCCGTACCCGGCGGGCGGCTGGGCGCCCGGCTGCGGCTGGCCCTGGGCCGGGGGCTGCTGCCCCTGGGGGTAGCCGTACCCGGCCGGCGGCTGGGGCTGCTGCTGCCACTCCTGCTGCGGCGGCTGGGCGCCCGGCTGCGGCTGGCCCTGCGCCTGCGGGTAGCCGTAGCCCGGCGGGGGCGGCGGGGTCTGCCCCGGCTGGGGGGACCACGGTGCGCCGGGCGCGGGCTGGCCGCCCGGGTAGCCGCCCTGGCCCGGCTGCCCCGGCTGCGGGTAGGCCTGCGGCTGAGGCTGCTGCGGGTAGCCCTGCTGCTGCGGGTCGGCGTAGGGCTGCTGGTCCGCGTACGGCTGCGGCTGGCCCGGGTACGGCGCGGGGGCCGCCTGCTGCTGCCAGCCGGACTGCTGGGCCGCCTGCTGGGCGCGGATGACGTCCTCGCCGACCAGGGTGGCCAGGTCGAAGTACGCCTCGCGGACCTTGGGCCGCATCATGTCGAGGTTGACCTCGGCGCCGGCCGCCAGGCTCTCGTCGAACGGCACCACGACGACGCCGCGGCAGCGGGTCTGGAAGTGCGCGACGATGTCCTCGACCTTGATCATCTTGCTGGTCTCGCGGACCCCGGAGACCACCGTGATGCTCCGCTGCACCAGGTCCGCGTACCCGTGCGCGGAGAGCCAGTCCAGGGTGGTGGAGGCCGAGGAGGCGCCGTCCACGCTCGGCGTGGAGACGATGATCAGCTGGTCGGCGAGGTCCAGCACCCCGCGCATCGCGCTGTACAGCAGGCCGGTGCCGGAGTCGGTCAGGATGATCGGGTACTGGCGGCCCAGGACGTCGATCACCTGGCGGTAGTCCGAGTCGTTGAACGTCGTCGAGACGGCCGGGTCGACGTCGTTCGCCAGGATCTCCAGGCCCGAGTGCAGGTCCTGCGAGGTGAACTGGCGGATGTCCATGTAGCTGCGCAGGTGCGGGATGGCCGTCACCAGGTCGCGGATGGTCGCGCCGGTCTGGCGCTTGACCCGGCGGCCGAGGGTGCCCGCGTCCGGGTTGGCGTCGATCGCGATCACCTTGTCCTGGCGCTCGCTGGCCAGGGTCGCACCGAGCGCGGTGGTGGTCGTGGTCTTGCCGACGCCGCCCTTGAGGCTGATCACGGCGATCCGGTAGCAGCTCAGCACCGGGGTGCGGATGACCTCCAGCTTGCGGGCCTTCTCGGCGGCGGCGGCCTTGCCGCCGAACTGGAAGCGCGGCTGCTGGCGCTGCTGCTTCGGCTGGCTGCGCAGCAGGCGGTCCGAGGACAGCTCGACCGCGGCCGTGTAGCCGAGCGGCGCGCCGTGCGCGGTCTGCTGCGGGGCGGACGCCTGCTGGAACGCGGCCGGGGCCTGCTGCTGGGCCTGCTGCGGGGGCTGCTGCTGCGCCTGCTGCCACGGCTGGGCCGGGGCCGGAGCAGGGGCGGGGGCCGACTGCTGCGCCTGCTGCGGGGGCTGCTGGTAGGCCTGCGGCTGCGGCCAGCCGGCCTGCCGGGGGTCGACCGGTGCGGCCTGCGGGCCGGGCGCCTGCGGGCCGGGTGCCTGCGGACCGGCGGGCCAGGCGGCGGCCTGCGGGTCCTGCGGCTGCACGGGCTGGGCGTACGGGTGCGGCTGCGGCGGCTGGATCTGCTGCGGCTGGACCTGCGGCACCTGCTGCGGGTCGGCGTAGGACGGCGGCTGCTGCGGGTCGGCGTACGGCTGGGGCTGCTGGTGCGCCACGGGCGTGGCCGGCGGCCAGGGCTGTGCGGCCGCCGCCTGCGGGTGCTCCGCCGCCGGACCGGGGGCCGGAGCGGTCGCGGCGTCGGCCGGCGGCACGGAGAACGGGACGTGCTGTGCGTCGACGTGGGTGGCGGGCGCAGGCGCGGGGGCCGGGACCGGCTCGGGAACGGGGGCCGGACCGGGGGCCGGCGCAGCGACCGCCTGGGGCGGCACCGCAGGTCCGTCCGCCGCCGGAACGCCGGCCGGAAGGCCCGTCGGACCGTCCGCCGGAACACCGGCCGGGCCGTCCGCCGCCACGGCGACGGGCGGCGTGGCCAGGACGGTCGGCGCGGGCTCGGGAACCGGAGCGGCCGCATGCGCGCCCGCCGGCGCCGCCGCCGACGCGGGAACCGGCGCGGGCTCGGGCGCGGGAACCGGGGCAGGGCCCTGCCCGGGAACCGGTGCAGGCGCGGGAACCGGCGCGGCGGCAGCCGCAGGAGCACTCACCGCGCCCGGTGGGCCGCCCGCCGTACCGGCTGCGGGCCCGGGTGCCACCGGTGCGGCCGGAGCCGCCGCGGCCTCCGTCTGCACGTACCAGGACGGGGGAGTGTAGTCGGGCGCGTCGGACCAGTCGTCGTCGTCCTCCGCCGCGTTGTCGCCGACGTAGACGCCGTCCCGATCGCTGCTCACCTTGGGCTCCCTCGTGTTCGCCGCCGCTCTTCGCGGTGCCGTTGCCGCATCAAAGACTAGGCCGTGCAGCACCCCCCGTTGAAGGCGGAGTCTCATCTCGCCGGGCGATCGCCGGCCGATCGTCGGGCAATCAGCGGGCAATCAGCGGGCTATCAGCCGGCGATCGTCGGGCGGGAACCGGCGGGAGACCGGGGGAGACCGGGCGGGCACGGCCGTGGCGGCGCGAGGCGGCGGGGGCGCGGCCGGAAGCACGGCGGGGGAGCACCGGGGCACCGGCGGGGGCGCGTACCGCGGTCAGTCCATCCGGCGCGGACCGCCCAGGACCTGCTGCTCGGCCTGCCCCGCGATGGCCCGGACGTACTGGCGGCGCATCCGGGTCGTCCAGAGCGTCATGTCGTCGCCGAGGGTGGGCAGCGAGGCGATGTCCTGCGGGCCGAGCGAGAGCACCCGGCCGATCAGCTCGGCCTCCTGCGGCGAGACCCGCTGCACCCCGACCAGGTCGGCGGCGTTCAGCACCCGGGCCGCGTTCGGGCCCAGGTACGGCAGCAGCGTCAGCGTGGTCTGCCAGGGGGCGGCGGAGAGCCGGCTGCGCGGCGGGCGGACGCCGAGGTCACGCACCACCAGCACCGGCGAGTTCACCGAGGCGCCCTGCGGGCCGAGCCGGCCGACCTGGTGGACCGTCACGCACGGCTGGCCGCCGCCGGCGGCCTGCGCCATCGGGCCCCAGAGCTGCGAGCGGGCGGTCTCGACGGCGATCCGGGCGCCGGTGGCGGCGGCCCGCAGCGCGATGATCTGGGCCGTCCAGACGCCGCCGACCAGGACCAGGTCGTAGGCGCTGGGGCGGAACAGGCCGAGAACGGCGGGTTGCTGCTGCACGTCCTCGCCGATCAGCACGCCGTCGTCACCGACCGGGAACGAGAGCGCGCCGAGGTCCTCGACGGTCAGCACGTGCTTCTCCCGGCGCGGGCCGCGCAGCCCGAAGCCGGGCAGGATGCGCGGCCGCACCCGGGGCTGTTCGGCGCCGGGCTGAGGGCCGGGGGCCGGATAGGTCTGGTACGCCATCAGGAAACACCTCCCAGGGGCAGGGTGGCGAGCATGCCGGGGGCCTGCTCCAGGTCGAGCCGGGCCAGGCCGAGGCCGGCGCTCTGCGCCCGGGCCTCCACCTGGCGGCCGACCTGGGCCACCTCGCTCTCGCTGCGGCCGGTCACCCGGACGTGGCCGCTGATCGTCACCGAGCCGCCGGTGCCGTGACCGGCGGTCAGGCTGAAGGTGCTGGCCAGCGCGGGCGAGCCGGTGACCAGGTTGACCAGGTCCGGGGCGCCGATCCGGCCGGGGGAGCCGCCGGGGCGGCCGAGCTGCGGCCAGCGGGAGACCCAGTAGGTGCTGTGCCAGCGGTCGTCGATCCGCCAGAACCGGTTGCTCTCCTGGGTGCGGCGCCCGCTGCCGCCGCCGCTGCCGGTGCCCTGGCGCCCGGCCACGGCGATCGGGTTGGCGCAGGTGGAGATGGCGAGTGCGGCGATCAGCTCGCGCTCGTCCAGCACGGTGGCGTTGAAGCCGGCGCTGTTGAGCCGTCCGGCCAGCTGGTCGGTGACCCGCTGCAGCGCCTTGCGGGCACCCTCCTCGCCGCCGCCGCGGGCGAGGACGGCGGTGGCGGCGCGCTCCGGGTCGAGCTTGAGCGCGACCCAGGTCAGCCGCAGGCCGGGGGTGGCGGTGCCGTCCGGCAGCTCCCGGTAGGCGCGGGAGGCCAGCGACTGCTCGGGCAGGTGCGGGGCCGGCGCCGGCTGGGTGTGCTGGACGACCTGGACCGACTCCAGGGTGATGTCGTCCACCCGGAGCGCCGAGCAGACCACGTCCAGCGGCAGCGGCAGCGCGGTGCGCACGGGCCGCAGCGGCTGGTCCTTGGCCTGGACGAGCAGGACCGAGCTGAGGAAGGTGCCGTCGCCGACCATGCCGGTCTCACGGCGCATCGGACGGCCGCCGAAGTCGGTCTCGGTGGCGTGGGTGTACGTGCGCAGGGCGGGTTCGAGCTCCAGCACGGGGGCGACGGCCGGGTCGGTGCCGGCCGGCGGGACGTTGGTCCGGGCCTGCTTGCGACGGGCCTTCAGGGCCGAGCGCACCAGCAGCAGCTCAGGGATGGTCCGGCCGCGCAGCGGGATCAGGGCGAGGACGACCAGGACCAGTGCGACCGCGCCGAAGGCGCCGGCCACCGGCTTGCTGATGGTCCAGCCGACCGCGACCAGCGCCACCGCGACCTCGACCAGCACGAGTTGCTGGAGCCTCAGGCGGCCGCCGAGCAGCCCGGGCCGGGGGTGGACGCGGACCGGCACGGGGGAGCCGGACCCGCCGGCGGGCGCGGGCAGGGGCGGGGCGGCGGAGCCCGGGTCGCGCTGCGCCCGCCGGCCGGACCGGCGCGATCCCCTGCCCTCTGCCGTGCTGCGGCGCCCTGGAGCGGTCTGGCTTGGCATCCCCCGAGTGACCCTCTCTGATCAGTTGTCGCGGCCCGGTTGGCCGGTTCGCGAACCGTACCCGTACCGTACTCACCGTCTGCTGCCGCATCGTAGAGGGTTCGAGCTCGCTCTCGCCCGGCGGGTGCGGACCAACGGGGCAGGTCGGTCGGACAGGGGAGACGACGAGGATGGCATCACGCCGGGACGAGCTGAACGCCTACACGTTCGCCCGCAAGCGCACGGTGGGGGCCTTTCTGCTGCCCAGCGGCGGGGGCAGCGACGAGGACGCGCCGCGTCCGGTCAAGGCGATCCTGCCGAGTGTCGTCGTGGGCGCCCTGGTGGTGGGCGGGTTCGGGGTCTGGGGCGTGTTCAAGCCGAGCGCGCCGGTGGGCTGGGACGACGGCAAGAACATCATCCAGGGCAAGCAGAGCACCACCCGCTACGTGGTGCTGCCGGACCCCGACAGCAAGACCAAGCGGCTGCACCAGGTGCTCAACATGGCCTCGGCGCGGCTGGTGCTGGCGGCCGACGCCAAGGTGGTGGTGGTCGCCGACGACGTGCTCGACAAGTACCCCAACCACGGCCCGACGATCGGCATCCCGTACGCGCCGGACAAGCTGCCGACCAAGGACAACGTCAGCAAGGCGATGAAGTGGTCGGTCTGTGACCGTCCGGGCTCGGACGACAAGCAGGAGACCGTCAACCAGGCGCTGTTCGTGGCGGGCGGTGCCGAGGCCAAGGTGCTGGAGGCCAAGGACCAGGTGCTCGACGTCGACCAGTCGCTGCTGGTGCAGCAGATGGACGACCAGCAGGTGACGGTGCAGCCGGGCACGGGCCAGCAGGCGGCCGGCCAGAGCAAGCTGAAGCTCTTCCTGGTCGACTCGAAGGGCCGCCGGCACGCCATCGCCCCGGACGACCCGGACGGCACCAAGACGCAGCTGATGGGGGCGGTCTTCGGTTCGGCCGCGGCCCCCCAACGGGTGAAGAAGGAGTGGCTGGACACGCTGGTGCCCGGCAGCGACATCGTCTTCCCGAAGATCGACGGACTGGCGCCGGACACCAAGACCGCCAACTCCTCGGTGGCGCTGCAGAACCCGGAGGACCGCAAGGTCGGCCGGCTGGTCCGGTTCGGCGAGCGCTACTACGTGGTGGGCAAGGACCAGCTGTTCCTGATCACGCCTTTCCAGGCCGAGCTGATCCGTCAGAACCCGGCGCTGCAGCCGCTCTACAACCAGGACGCCAACAAGAGCCCGCGGGTCGACGAGATGACGCCGGCGGACCACGCCTCGTTCAAGCGGGACACCCCGCTGATGGGCGAGGGCGCCAAGGACTGGCCGGTCAAGACGGGTGCGCCCGCCAACAACTGGCAGGCGCAGAAGGACGCGAGGACGGTGGTCTGCAGCACCTTCGACGGCGTCGCGGAGGACGGCAAGACCCCCCGTCGCAGCGTCTGGGCCGGCCAGGACTACCCGGTGCGCAACGTCGGCACCGCCGCCGTCTCGGCCCATGTGACGCCGGGTCTGGGCCTGTTCTACCGGGCGCTGGACAACGGCGTGGACGGCTCGGGCAGCGACTACCTGATCACCGAGACCGGCCTGCGCTACGCGGTGCCGGCCAACAGCACCGGCGGCAAGGGCGGTTCGGCGACCGCGCCGCCCGGGCAGCCGAGCCCGGCCGCCACGAAGACCCCGTCGGCCCAGCCCTCCGATCCGGCCGCGCCGCCCCAGCAGCAGGAGGAGGCGGGCGGGAACCAGGCCCGGCTCGGCTACCAGGGCCTCCAGCCGGTCCCGGTGCCGCAGCAGTGGTCGAACCTGGTGCCTGCCGGGCCGGCGCTGAATTCCAAGAGCGCCGCGCAGCAGCAGAACGCCTGACCGGCCGCGCCCCGTAAAGGAATTGGTCCCAGTGTCATGGTCTCGTAACTAGCAGTTGCCCGGTGTTGGGCGAGCTGCGTGTGCCGACTACAGTGCTTCAGGACATCACACCGTGATGCGACGGAGTGGCCGGAAACGGCCGCCCGGACACAAATGTCTGTCTCATGGGGGACGGTAGAGCATGGGTCAGGGTCAGTTCACGACGACCGCTCAGGAGATGCTGGCTTTCGCCAAGCACATGGACGAGGTCATCGGCAAGATCGACGGCGAGATCAAGAGCCTCAACGCCCTGGTCGACTCGGTCAAGGGCGGTTGGAAGGGCCAGGCGGCCGCGGCCTACGGCCAGCTCCAGACCGACTTCAACACCGACGCGGCCAAGCTCAACGAGTCGCTGCGGGCGATCAAGGGCGCGATCGAGATCACGACCAAGCAGTACTCGCAGACCGACGCGGACCAGCAGGCCGCGTTCAAGGCCTGATCCGCTTCCTGCCAGGTCAGTCATCGACGTCCCCGTGAGGGCCGACGTCGCCATCTCGACAAGGAGACATTGTGTCCGACGGCCAGATTCTCGTTAACTTCGAGACCGTCCGTGGTGCCGGTACCCAGGTTCGCAACACCGCCAACCAGATCAAGGCCCAGCTGGACGAGCTGAAGAACGGCGTCAACAAGATCGCCCAGAGCTGGGAGGGTGCCGCGCAGGAGGGCTACCGTGCCCACCAGGCGCAGTGGGACCAGCGCGCCGCCCACCTCCAGGAGACGCTGGCGAAGATCGCCACCGCTCTGGACGCCGCGGCCGAGAGCTACAACACCACCGAGAACAACAACAAGAAGCTCTGGACCTGACGGAGCCTGAGCCCCGTCAGGGGCAATGAGTGACTCCGCCGAAGGGGCGGGTGCCCGGTCCGGGCACCCGCCCCTGACGCGCAACCACGGGGTGGACGACATGAGGGGTGGCAGGGTGTCCGTAGGCAGGTACCGGAAGGCGGCCGCGTCGGCGGCGGCGCTCGCGGTGCTCGGCGGCCCGCTGGCGGCCCCGGCCCACGCGGACGGCCCCGGCATCGCCGCGGCCGGCGACTGCTCCAAGGCCGCCCAGAACGTGCAGGCCGTCCCGTGGTCGCTCCAGCGCATGGTGCTCGACGAGCTCTGGCAGGGCGGCCGGACCACCGGCGCCGGCGTGACCGTCGCCGTCATCGACACCGGGGTGGACGACACCAACCCGCAGCTGGCGGGCAAGGTCGTCGACGGCGGCTCGCTGCTCAAGGAGAAGGACGGGCAGAAGCCCGAGGGCGGGGCCAAGGTCGACCCGGTCGGCCACGGCACCAAGGTGGCCGGCATCGTCGCCGCCGCCCGCAGCGACAAGACCGGCTTCGTCGGGCTCGCCCCGAGCGCCGGCATCCTGTCCCTCCGCCAGAACGACGCGGAGGGCAGCGGCGACGTCCACACCCTGGCCACCGCGATCAACACGGCGCTCCAGATGGGCGCCAAGGTCATCAACATCTCCCAGGACGTGCGCGGCGCCGGGGACACCGCGTTCGCCGGCTACCCGGAGCTGAAGGCGGCGATCGACGCCGCCGAGGCCAAGGACGTCGTGGTGGTCGCCTCCACCGGAAACGACGGCCAGAAGGGCAACACCTACCCGGCGGCGTTCCCCTCCGTGCTCGCCGTCGGCGCCTCCGACCGCAACAACGAGCGCGCCCCCTTCTCCCAGTACGGCGACTTCGTGGACGTCGCCGCCCCCGGGGTCGACATGCTCTCCACCGTCCCGCGCGGCGGCCAGTGCGTGGACAACGGCACCAGCTTCGCCGCGCCCTACGTCTCCGGCCTGGCCGCGCTGCTGGTGGGCGCCCACCCGAAGTGGAAGGCCCGGCAGGTCCGCGCCTGGATCGAGCAGACCGCGCAGCGCACCGACCGCAAGGCCAACGAGTACGTCGGCTGGGGCGTGGTCGACCCGGTCAAGGCCGTCACCAAGGCGCCCGACTCGGCGCCGGAGACCGCCCAGGAGGACCCGCCGGTCGAGCTGGCCTCCGCCCCGATCGTGCCGCAGCCGGTCGGCCTCGGCGAGACCCAGGCCGACCGCGACGGTCGCACCGCGACCTACGTGCTGGGCATCGGCGCCCTGCTCGTCGCGCTCCTCGTCGGCGGCGGCACCGTCCTGCGCGACCACCGCCGCCGCCCCTCGAACTGACCCGGACGACTTTCCCGCCCGCCTGTAACATCCGGCCCCGCCCGCCGCATCCAAGAGATGTCGACGACAACCGAGCAGGGGAATGCGGGCCATGGGGCGGATCGGTGCCACACGCGAGAGCAAGGACGCGGAGTTCCTGGAGCTCGTGTCGAGCAGAACCGGTCACCTGTACCGCTCGGCCTGCCTGCTCACCAGCGGGGACACCCACCACGCCGAGGACCTCGTCCAGGAGGCCCTCAGCCGGATGTACGTGCTGTGGCGACGCAGCGCGTGGACCGGCGGGTGGCACCGCATCGACAACCCCGGCGCGTACGCCCACACCGTGATGGTGCGCACCTTCCTCGCCCAGCAGCGCCGCCGCTCCAGCGGTGAGCGGCCCACCGGCGAACTGCCCGAGCCCGAGGGCCGCGAGGCGGACAGCACACTGCGGCTGACCCTGCTCGACGCGCTCGGCCGGCTGTCCGCCAAGGACCGGGCGGTGCTGGTGCTGCGCTACTGGGAGGACCGCAGCATCGAGGAGACGGCCGAGGTGCTGCGCGCCTCCTCGGGCGCGGTCCGCACCCGCAGCACCCGCGCCCTGGCCCGGCTGCGCGCCCTGCTCGGCGACTCGCTCGCCGAGCTCGCCACCCGTTGAGCCCGGCACCGCCGTACGACGGGCCCGCCCATCCACCCCGTGACCGAAGGAATCGGTGATCACGCATGTCCGGACAGGACGAGTTCGAGGACGATCTTCTCTACGCCATGACCCGCACGGGGGAGGGCTTCCGCCCCGACCAGG
Source organism: Kitasatospora sp. RG8 (assembly GCF_017813315.1). Lineage (NCBI taxonomy): Bacteria > Bacillati > Actinomycetota > Actinomycetes > Kitasatosporales > Streptomycetaceae > Kitasatospora > Kitasatospora sp. RG8. The sequence goes on along the minus strand of NZ_JAGIYX010000039.1, from coordinate 18,919 downwards.
CCCCGCTGGCCGCCGGCGGCCTGGCCCGCGGCCGCCGCCGCTGGCGCCGCCGTTCGGCCGCCGCCGTGGTGAGCGGTGCGGCCGCGCTGGCCCTGGTCGGGACGGGCGCGGTGTACCTCGCCGGCGGTGCCGGCGACTCCATGACCGGGACGCCGCTCACGGCGGCCGCCTCCGGCAGTGGCGCCGCCACCGCGAGCGGCACGGGGGGCGCCGCCTCCCCGACCGCCTCGCCCTCCGCCTCGCAGGCCGTGGTCAGCGGTGACGAGGTGCTCGCCACCCTCAAGGCGCTGCTCCCGAAGGGGCAGGTCACCGAGGCCAAGGGCCGCGGCACCGACGACCCGGAGCTGCACGGCACCTTCGCCGGGGCGGACCTGGTCCTCGACGACGGCCAGGGGAAGTCGCGGGTGCAGATCGGGATCCAGAAGCACCGCAAGGGCCAGTCGCAGCCGCGCACCTGCCCGGCGGACCTCAAGATCAACCGGATCGACGCCTGCTCCGTCACGAAGCTGCCGGACGGGTCCGAGCTGGTGCTGAGCCAAGGCCACGAGTACTCGGACGGCCGTGCTGACACCAAGGAGTGGTTCGCGGCGCTGACCGGTCCGGACGGCCGGGAGATCATGCTGAGCGAGTGGAACTCGGCGCAGGAGAAGGGCGCCCCCGACAGCCGCCCGAACCCGCCGCTCACCCTGGACCAGCTGAAGGCCGTCGTCACCGACAAGTCCTGGGACCGGACCGTCGCGGCCGTCCAGTACGACGGGGTCGACAACGCGGCGCAGGCCAGCGGCATGACCCTGGAGGACCGTCAGGCGGCCCTGGGGAAGCTGCTGCCGGCCGGGGTGACGGTCACCGGGATCACCGGGAACGAGATCTTCGCCGACGTCCGGCTGGCCCAGGGAGCGGTCACCGGTTCACTGGTCCTGCGGCTGCAGAAGCTGGAGCCGGGCGACAAGTCGACGGAGCAGCTGTTCGAGGGCTCGACCGCGCTGCCCGACGGGAGCAGGCTCAAGCTGTACGGCGTGGGGAGCACCGACGCCAAGCGTCCGCCGACGGCCGACGTCTGGCGCGGGGACGGCCTGCGCGTCATGGTCGCCCAGGGACCGACCGGCAAGCCGGTGCTGACCCTCGACCAGCTCAAGGCGATCGCCTCCAGCCCGCTCTGGAAGGCCGGCAAGTAGCGGCGCGGACGACCGACGGCAGTGCTCCGGGCGAGGGGGAGCCCGGGGCACTGCCGTGTGGGGGAGGGGTGGGGGGCCTGCCCGGCCGTCAGGCCTGCTGGTCCTCGGGGAGGGTGATCACCCAGTGGGTGGCCTGCCGGGGGCGCAGGTAGAACAGCCAGTAGAGGGTGGCCGCGGCGGTGATGCCGCCGGTCCAGAGCAGCGGCTCGGTGTCCAGCTGGGTGATGACGTAGACCAGCACCGCGATCAGGACGACCGGGACGGCCGGCCAGAGCGGCATCCGCCAGGCGGCGGCGTGCTTGTGGTGGTTGCGGCGCGAGAGCAGCGCGGCGATCGCGACCAGCAGGTACATCCCGGTGACGGCGACGCCGGTGATCTCGCTCAGCAGCTCGCCCTTGACGAAGCAGAGCGCGGCGCCGGGCAGGCCCACGGCCAGGGTGGCGACCCACGGGGAGCCGAAGCGGCCCAGGGTGGAGAAGGCCTTGTTGACCGGCTCGGGCCAGGCCTTGTCGCGGGCCGAGGCGAACAGCACCCGCGAGTTCTGGATGACCATGACGATGCCGGCGTTGATGATGGCCAGCGCGACGCAGAGGCTGATGAAGGTGCCGACCGCGGAGTTGCTCCACGCGGTGACCATGCCGGAGATGTCGCCGGAGGTCAGGGTCGCCAGGTCGGGGGCGCCCATGGTGATGGCGACGACCGGGACCAGGATGACGGCGGCCGAGATGGCCAGCGTCCACAGCACGGTGCGCGAGACGTTGCGGCGCGGGTTCTCCAGCTCCTCGGAGAGGTAGACCGCGGTGGAGAAGCCCTGGGTGATGAAGAGCGCGATGCCGAGGGCGCCGACGACGGCGCCGATGCTCACCGTGGTGGCTGCGCCGCTCTCGTCGGCGACCACGCCGTGCAGCATGCTGGGCGCGCCGGCGTTGGCGTGGGCGAAGCCCAGCACCGAGACGACACCGGCGGCGATGACCTCCAGGACCAGGAAGATGCCGGTGATCCAGGCGTTGGCCCGCAGGTCCAGCAGGCCGGCCAGGGTGGCGGCGAGCATGACGACGGCGCCGGCGATCGGCTTGTCGACGTGGAGCACGGGGGCCAGGTAGTCGGCCGTGCCGAGGGCGATCACCGAGGGGACGATCATCACCACGATCAGCGAGAGCACGAACACCAGCCAGCCGGCCAGCCGTCCGGCCAGGGTGCCGACCATCGCGTACTCGCCGCCGGCGCTGGGGATCAGCGTGCCGAGCTCGGAGTAGCAGAAGGCGACGGCGATGCAGAGCACCGAGCCGATCGCGATGGCCAGCGCGGTGGCGCTGCCGATGCTGGAGAACAGCTCCGGGACGATCACGAAGAGCGTGGAGGCCGGGGTGACGCAGGACAGCGTGAGCAGCGTGCCGCCCACGACGCCGATCGAGCGCTTGAGCGTCTGGGGGGAGGTGCCGTCGCCGGCCGCAGCGGGGGCTACGGCGTGTGGCGGGCGAAGCGTGTCGGTCATGCGGCTTCCGATCGGCTCTGAGCGGTCCTGGAGAGGGAGCGGTATCGCCTCCGCTGGCTGGTTGCTCTGGGTCTTGTGGTTCTTCGCTCCCGGGCCGCAATGGAACCTTGGCCGTAATGAGTGCGTCAACGGCCGAATTGCTTCGGAATCCGTTGCGGTGAAGGGCATAAACATGCGATCCGGTGATCACCCGCGGTCATTGTCACGTATGTCCGACTTGTTACCTTGGCCACATCGCGCTTGAATCCAAGGTGAACAGAAGATTGCAGCCACCCAATCGAAGGTCCCGGTCGGGCGTGACGGCGACTCGCCCAGGTGCCTTCCAATACCCCGAACGGCCCGCCGAGGGCAACGGGAACCGCAGCGGCAGGCCCCAAAGATCTAGGTAACGTTTCGGAACGTGGGACGCGGAAGGGGCCGGGCTCCGGGAGCCCGACCCCTTCGATCACTTTCCGTGACGGCCGCCGGCGGCGGCCGCGCATACTATGCGGACGGCAGCCAGCCCGTCTGCACCATCTGCCCGCTGGTCACCCGGCGCGACACGAACACCCCGCGCCCCGGCGGCAGCGGCTGCGGCTTGACCGTGCCCAGCAGCGCGCCCTCGTCCTTGTTGCCGGACAGGATCACGCCCTGGCCGCCCAGCTCGCGCATCCGCTGCATCACCGGCTCGTACAGCGAACGCCCCGCACCACCCGCACTGCGCGCGATGATCACCCGCAGGCCGATGTCCCGGGCGAACGGCAGGAACTCGGCCAGCGGCGCCAGCGGGTTGCCCGAGCTCGTCGCCACCAGCTCGTAGTCGTCCACGATCACGAACATGTCCTTGCCGCTGTACCAGCTGCGGTTGCGCAGCTGCTCGGCGGTCACGTCCGGGCCCGGCAGACGGCGCGAGCAGGCCCCGCGCAGCATCTCCACGATGCTGGTCATGGCCGGCTGCGCGGCCGCGTACTCCACCAGGTACTCCTGCGGCACCGTGCCGAGCAGCGCACGCCGGTAGTCGCCGACCACGATGCCCGCCTGCTCCGGCGTGTAGCGCTCGGTGATCTGCTTGACCAGCATCCGCAGCAGCGCCGACTTACCGGACTCGGTGTCACCGAAGACGATGAACAGCGGGTCGGTCTCGAAGTTGACGAACGCCGGGGCCAGCTCCACCTCGTCCACACCGAACGCGATCCCGCGCTCCGGGTACTCGAAGCCCTTCGGCAGCGCGAACCCGTCCAGCACCGTCGGCAGCATCCGGACCTGCGGTGCGCGCGGGCCCGTCCAGGCCGCGTTGACCGCCGCCACCAGCCCGGCCACGCCCTGCTGGAGGTCGTCCACCGAACGCGAGCCGTCCAGCCGCGGCAGACCCGTCAGGAAGTGCAGCCGGTCCGCGGTGATGCCGCGCCCCGGCACGGCCGGCACGTTCTGCGCCACCCGCCGGTCCACCTCGGACTCCATCGAGTCGCCGAGCTTCAGCTCGGTCCGGTTCTGCAGCAGGTCCTTCAGCGCCGGGCGGACCTCCGCGTACCGGGCCGCCGTCACGATCAGGTGGACGCCGTAACCGAGGCCGCGCTGGGCGATGTCCCCGATCACGCCCTCCAGCATCTCGTAGTCCTGCTTGAAGGTGTTCCAGCCGTCGACGACCAGGAACACGTCGCCGAACTGCTCGTCCGGCAGCTGGCCGGCCGCCCGGCGGGCCCGGTACGTCGCGATCGTGTCGATCCCGGTCTGCCGGAACAGCTCCTCGCGCCGGTTCAGCACCCCGTGCACCTCGCTGATCATCCGGCGCACCTTCTCGGCGTCCAGCCGCCCGGCCACCCCGCCGACGTGCGGCAGGTCCTGGAGCGACTGGAAACCGCCACCGCCGAAGTCCAGCAGGTAGAACTGCGCCTCCAGCGGCGTGTGGGTGAGCGCGAACGCCGCCACCGTGGTGCGGATCACCGTCGACTTGCCGGACCGCGGCCCGCCGACCACCAGGCCGTGACCGGCCGCACCCGAGTAGTCGTGCTCCAGCACGTCGCGCTTCTGTTCGCGCGGCCGGTCCACGATGCCGACCGGCACCCGCAGCCGGCCCAGGCCGGCCGACCCGGGCGAGGTGAGCCCGCGCTCCGCCGTCGCCTGCAGCGGCAGCATCAGCTCGTCCATGCTCGGCGGCTCGTCCAGCGGCGGCAGCCACACCTGGTGCGCCGCCGGGCCCTGCCCCGCCATCCGCTGCACGAACACGTCCAGCACGGTGTCGACCAGCGCGTCGTCCTGCTCCTCGACCTCCGGCTCGACCTCCTGCACCAGCGGCTCCAGCACCGGCACCTCGGCCGCCGTGAAGAGCACCGGCTGCGCCGTCACCAGCCGCCCGCCGACGGAGCGCTGCTGCCCCGGCGCCCGGTACGGCCCGGAGACGTACGCGGCCTTGAACCGCTCCATCACGTCGGTGCCGAACTTCAGGTAGCCGACACCCGGCACCGGCGGCAGGTGGTACGCGTCGGGCACGCCGATCGCCGCCCGCGACTCCGCCGCCGAGAAGGTCCGCAGACCGATCCGGTACGAGAGGTAGGTGTCCAGGCCGCGCAGCTTGCCCTCCTCCAGGCGCTGCGAGGCCAGCAGCAGGTGCACACCCAGCGAACGGCCGATCCGGCCGATCTGGATGAACATGTCGATGAAGTCCGGCTTCGCGGTCAGCAGCTCGGAGAACTCGTCGATGATCAGCACCAGCGACGGCAGCGGGTCCAGCGCCGCGCCGGCCGCCCGGGCCCGCTCGTACTCGTTCAGGTTGGCGTAGTTGCCCGACCGGTGCAGCAGCTCCTGACGGCGGTTCATCTCGCCCTCGATCGCGTCCCGCATGCGGTCGACCAGGGTGAGCTCGCCCTCCAGGTTGGTGATCACCGCCGAGGTGTGCGGCATGTCCGCCATGCCGGAGAAGGTGGCACCACCCTTGAAGTCCGCCAGGACGAAGTTCAGCGTCTCCGAGGAGTGCGTCATCGCCAGGCCGAGCACCAGGGTGCGCAGCAGCTCCGACTTGCCGGAGCCGGTCGCGCCGACGCACAGGCCGTGCGGGCCCATGCCCTCCAGCGCGGCCTCCTTGATGTCCAGGTAGACGTGCTCGCCGCCGGCGCCGATCCCGATCGGCACCCGCAGCTTCTCGCGCTGCGCCCGCGGCCGCCAGCTGCGCGACACCTCGAACGAGCCCGGGTCGCCCGAGTTCATCAGGTCGGTGAAGTCCAGGTTGGACAGCAGCGGCTCGTCGTCGCCGCCGGCCGAGATCCGGTACGGCGCCAACTGCCGGGCCAGCGCCTCCGACTGCCAGGCGGAGAGGGTGTCCGGCTTGCCGGAGTACGTCGCGCCCGACGCCGAACGGAGCACCAGCTCCTCCGGCGTCACCGTCACGATCAGGTGGCCGGTCGGCTCGTCCAGGTCGCCCGGGACCACCTCGACGATGGTCACGCCCTGCACGCCCTCCGCGCCGGCCAGCACCGAGTCGTGAGGCACCGACGCGCCGTCCATGACGACGATGATGTGCGGCTGGTCCGACGACGGCGCCGCGTCCCGCACGAACCGCTGGCGGCCCGCCAGTTCGTCCTGGAGCAGGTACTCCAGCTCACCGAGGCCGGTCGCGATCAGCCGGCGCGAGCCCGCGCCGTCGCTCTCCTTGCGGTGCTGGTTGTGCGGGAGCCACTTGGTCCACTCCCACTCCTCCACCGCACCCGGCGCCGCCGCGACCGTCACCAGCAGGTCGTCCGGCGAGTGCAGCGTCGTCAACTGGGCGATCATCGCCCGCACGTTGCCGTACACGGTGTCCGGGTCCCCGCACACCGTGATGTGGTAGAAGGCGCGCAGCGAGACCGCCAACGGCAGGTCCTGCAAGGTGCCGTGGGCCTTGAGGAAGGTGTGCATCGCCGCCGCCGAGAGCGGCTCCAGCTCCTCCATCGGCGCCGTCTGCGGCGCCACCAGCGGCGTCGACAGCTGCACCGGCCCGCGGCCGACCCGGATCTGCGCGAAGTCGCCGTCCCCGGTGCGGCGTTCCCACAGCCGGCGGCCGTCCGCGACGATCGACCAGAGCTGGTCCGGCTCCGGGTTCAGGAACAGCTGCGCGCCGCGCTGGCGCTCGGCGGTCCGGCGCACCTGGCGGCGCATCTGCTGGAGGTACTTCAGGTAGTCACGGCGCTCGTCGGCGGTGGCGGTCGAACCGCCCTTGCGCGCCCGCACGATCTGGGCCAGTGCCATGCCGACCGTCGACACGATCATCAGGCCGCCCATGATCTTCATCGGGGCCTGTGCGCCCGGCGAGAAGAAGAACACCGCCGAGCCGCCCATGCCGAGCATCGGCAGGATGCTCATCAACCAGTCCTCGCCGCCCGACCTCGGCAGCTCGGGCGGGGTGACCAGCTCGACCGGCTCGTCCGGCACCGCCGGCGGATAGGCCCGCGCCGGGCGTTTGACCGTAATGACACTCATGCGCACCCCACCCCACGGCCTCGAACGGTCTTCTCGTTCATCCCGGCATCAGCCCTCACGCAACTGGATTACGTACGGGTGAGGGCGCCCCGTGTGACGCCGCCCCCGCTCCGCCGACCGCAGGCACCCGGGGAGGAGCGCGGCCCCTTCCCCCGTCGCCTTGCGCAGGGGCCGATCCTAGCCGGGCACCTCCGCGCCCCGTACCGGCCCCACCCCGTCGCCCCGGCGGCCCCACCGGTACACCCCCGTCCCGCCCGCCCCCTCACCCCTGCGCGGTGGTGGGCACAAACGGAGCGGGTAGGGTAACGCCGCGCCAACTCATGGCCGGATCGAGCCAGTTCCGCCCGGCCGGCACCGCGCAGCAGCCAGACCGACCGCCGCCGGCAGAGCGGCACGTCAACGAGGGGGAGCGCCCAAGTGCGTCGAGTGATGTGTGTCAGCGGGGTGCGGGCATGAGTACCTCCGCCACGACCGGCTTCTGCCGGGTCACCGTCGTCGCCCCGGACAGCCGGATCGACGTCGCCCTGCCCGAGGACGTCCCGCTCGCGGACGTCTACCCCGAGGTGCTGCGGCTGTCCGGGCAGAGCCAGCCGGACGGCGCCCCGACCGGCTTCCACCTCGTCCGCCGCGACGGCACCGTGCTCGACAGCGGGCTGCCGCTCGCCGCCCAGCAGGTCCGCGACGGCGACCTGCTCAGCCTGCGCCCCTTCGCCGAGTCGCTGCCGCCCGCCGTCTACGACGACGTGGCCGACGCGATCGCCAGCGCGGTCGAGGCCGACCGCCGCTTCTGGAGCCCCGAGCTGATGCGGGCCTTCGGCCTGATCGGCGCCGGCGTGCTGCTCGCCCTGCTCGGCTTCGCGCTCTGGTTCTCCGACCTGCGCCACGACATGCACGGCCTGCCCGGCGTCCTCTCCGGCGTCACCGCCGTCCTGCTCACCGCCCTGGCCGGCGTCCGCGCCCGGGTCTACCAGGACGCCTGGGCCGCCCTCGCGCTCGGCCTCGGCGCGCTGCCCCACGCCCTGATCGGCGGCAGCGGCATCATCGCCCCCGCCCACGCGTGGGACGGCCCGGGACGGCTCCAGTTCCTCACCGGCTGCGTCGCCGTGCTGGTCGTCGCCGTCCTGCTGGTCGGCCTGCTGCCCGAGAAGGACTCGCTGTTCGTCGCCGCCGCCTTCCTGGCCGCCGCCGGCGCGTTCGCCACCTTCGCCGCCGTGCTGCTGCCCGGCACCCCGGCCAACCACATCGCCGCCGTCACCGGCGTCGCCGCCACCGCCGTGATCGGCTTCCTGCCCGGCCTCTCGGCCCGCTTCGCCCGGCTGCCCGTCGGCTTCAGCGCCCCCGGCCAGACCCGCACCCGCAGCCGCGACTACGACGAGGAGGCCGGCCGCGCCGAGGCCGTCCAGTACGAGCGGATCGCCCACCAGGCCCGCCGCGGCCACGAGGTGCTGGTCGGCCTGGTCGGCGGCTGCGCCGCGGTGATCGTCGGCGCCTGCGCCGTGCTCGGCTTCACCGACGAGCTCTTCCCCGAGCTGCTCGCACTGACCCTCGGCATCGCCACCATGCTGCGGGCCCGGCTGTTCCGCTACACCGCGCAGGTCTTCAGCCTCACCATCGCCGGCCTGCTCGGCCTGTCGCTGCTGATCGTCGGCCTCTCGCTGCACACCCCGCTGTTCATCCTCAAGGCCGCCAGCTCGACCGAGGTCGACCTGCGCACCATCTGGCTGGGCACCGCGATCGCCTTCGGCGCCGCGATCCTGACCGCGATCGCCCTGGTGGTGCCGCGGCTCGGCGTCTCGCCGTTCTGGGGGCGCATCCTGGACCTGGTCGACAGCCTCACCCTGATGGCCCTCGTGCCGCTGGCGCTGGGCGTGCTGGACGTCTACCGCCTGGTCCGCGGCGGCATCACCGGCTGACCGGGCCCGGTGGCCCGGCGCCGGGCCACCGGGCGGCACTGGTACGCTTGCCCTTCGAGTGCACCAGTGTGTCCGCCCCACGAGGGTCGCAGACCACCGGCCGTGCTCGCAGACGACACCGAGTTCTCACAGAGTCCTGTGCCGTAGACCAGGACCGCTCGGTATCACCCCGAAGGAGTTGCAGTGGCTCTCGCCTCTGACGTCAAGAAGCAGATCATCGCCGAGTTCGGCCAGAAGGAGGGCGACACCGGCTCCCCCGAGGTCCAGGTGGCCATGCTCTCCCGCCGCATCTCGGACCTGACCGAGCACCTGAAGTCCCACAAGCACGACCACCACTCGCGTCGTGGCCTGCTGATCCTGGTCGGCCAGCGTCGCCGCCTGCTGCAGTACCTGGCCAAGAAGGACATCGAGCGCTTCCGTACGCTCGTCGACCGCCTGGGCATCCGCCGCGGTGCCGCCGGCGGCGCCCGCTAAGACCGCCGCTCGGGGCGGCTCCCCACACCGGGGAGCCGCCCCTCGCGCGTATGCCGCGGCCGGTGACCCGCGGCACCCTGACATAACAACTCGCGCGCACCTCCCCAGGTGGCCGAGGATTGCACCGTAGGGTTGTGGGCATGCCGGGTGATGGCGCGACAGCGCGCCACCCAGGCGGAAAGACCCCAACCCCCGCGGGACGAAGGCTTCAAACGGAAGCCGCCCGCATCCGAGAGAGCGTCCAGACGCGGACCGCCCGTCCAGGCCTGGCAGCCGAGAGGCGCCGGTCCTCGGTAGTGGCCGCCGGAAGTCCCGCAGACCGAGCGGGGCGCACCGGAGGCTTCGATCGAAGACCGGCCAGGACTGCCTTCCTCTTCGCGAAAGAGGGTCCAGGGCCACCGGCAGGCGATGCGCGGGGACGCTCTCCCGGAGACGTACGAAAGAGGAGATCTTCCAGGTGGAAGAGAACGTGTTCTACGCCGAGGCCGTGATCGACAACGGTTCCTTCGGCACCCGTACCATCCGCTTCGAGACCGGCCGCCTGGCCCGTCAGGCCGCCGGCTCCGCCGTGGCCTACCTGGACGACGACACCATGGTGCTGTCGGCCACCAGCGCGTCCAAGCAGCCGAAGGAGCACTTCGACTTCTTCCCGCTGACCGTGGACGTCGAGGAGCGGATGTACGCCGCGGGCCGCATCCCCGGCTCGTTCTTCCGTCGCGAGGGCCGGCCCTCCGAGGACGCCATCCTCACCTGCCGCCTCATCGACCGCCCGCTGCGCCCGTCCTTCGTCAAGGGCCTGCGCAACGAGGTCCAGGTCGTCGTCACCGTGATGGCGCTCAACCCGGACCACCTGTACGACGTGGTGGCCATCAACGCCGCCTCCGCCTCCACCCAGCTGGCGGGCCTGCCGTTCTCCGGCCCGATCGGTGGCGTCCGCGTCGCGCTGATCAAGGGCCAGTGGGTGGCCTTCCCGACCCACAGCGAGCTGGAGTCGGCCGTCTTCGACATGGTCGTCGCCGGCCGCGTCCTGCCGGACGGCGACGTCGCGATCATGATGGTCGAGGCCGAGGCCACCGACAAGACCATCAAGCTGGTCGAGGGCGGCGCCGAGGCGCCGACCGAGGACGTCGTCGCCGCCGGTCTGGACGCCGCCAAGCCGTTCATCAAGGTGCTCTGCGCCGCCCAGTCGCAGCTGGCCGCCCAGGCCGCCAAGCCGACCGGCGAGTTCCCGGTCTTCCTGGACTACCAGGACGACGTGCTGGCCGCCCTGACCGCCGCGGTCAAGGACGAGCTGGCCCAGGCGCTCACCATCGCCGGCAAGCAGGAGCGCAACAACGAGCTGGACCGCGTCAAGGCGATCGCCGCCGAGAAGCTCCTGCCGGAGTTCGAGGGCCGCGAGAAGGAGATCAGCGCCGCGTACAACGCGCTGACCAAGAAGGTCGTGCGCGAGCGCGTCATCAAGGACAAGGTCCGCATCGACGGCCGCGGTGTCACCGACATCCGCACCCTGGCCGCCGAGGTCGAGGCCATCCCGCGCGTCCACGGCTCGGCCCTGTTCGAGCGCGGCGAGACCCAGATCCTGGGTGTCACCACGCTGAACATGCTGCGCATGGAGCAGCAGCTCGACACGCTCTCCCCGGAGACGCGTCGCCGCTACATGCACAACTACAACTTCCCGCCGTACTCGGTCGGCGAGACCGGCCGCGTGGGCTCGCCCAAGCGCCGCGAGATCGGCCACGGCGCGCTGGCCGAGCGGGCGATCCTGCCCGTGCTGCCGACCCGCGAGGAGTTCCCCTACGCGATCCGCCAGGTCTCCGAGGCCCTGAGCTCCAACGGCTCCACCTCGATGGGCTCGGTCTGCGCCTCCACCATGTCGCTGCTGAACGCCGGTGTGCCGCTGAAGGCCGCCGTCGCCGGCATCGCCATGGGCCTGATCTCGCAGGAGATCGACGGCGAGACCCACTACGTCGCGCTGACCGACATCCTCGGTGCCGAGGACGCGTACGGCGACATGGACTTCAAGGTCGCCGGTACCCGCAACTTCATCACCGCGCTGCAGCTGGACACCAAGCTCAACGGCATCCCGGCGTCGGTGCTGGCCGCCGCGCTGAAGCAGGCCAAGGACGCCCGTCTGCACATCCTCGACGTGATGAACGAGGCCATCGACGCGCCCGACGAGATGTCGCCGAACGCGCCGCGCATCATCACCATCAAGATCCCGGTGGACAAGATCGGTGAGGTCATCGGCCCCAAGGGCAAGATGATCAACCAGATCCAGGAGGACACCGGCGCGGACATCACCATCGAGGACGACGGCACCATCTACATCGGTGCGGTCGACGGTCCCTCGGCGGAGGCTGCCCGTACGACGATCAACCAGATCGCCAACCCGACCATGCCGGAGGTCGGCGAGCGCTACCTGGGCACCGTGGTCAAGACCACGACGTTCGGCGCGTTCGTCTCGCTCATGCCGGGCAAGGACGGCCTGCTGCACATCTCGCAGATCCGCAAGCTGGCCGGCGGCAAGCGCGTCGAGAACGTCGAGGACGTGCTCGGCGTCGGCGCCAAGGTCCAGGTCGAGATCGCCGAGATCGACCCGCGCGGCAAGCTCTCCCTGATCCCGGTCATCGAGGGCGAGGAGGGTGGCGAGGCCGCTTCCGAGTGAAGCGCCGCTAGCCTCCCCATCCAGTAGACGCGATCGCGGCCCGCACGCCCCCGTCGGCGTGCGGGCCGCGTCCCGTTGTTCCCCCATGTTTCTCTACGGAGGTACCCCCGTGGCCCAGGCCTCGGCGGCGACGCAGCGCCCCGGCTCCACCCGGACCCTGCTCAAGGGCGCGGACGGCGCCGGCACGGTGCGCCGCACCGTGCTCCCCGGCGGCCTTCGGGTCGTCACCGAGACCCTGCCGACGGTGCGCTCCGCGACCTTCGGCATCTGGGTCGGCGTCGGCTCGCGCGACGAGACCCCGCAGCTCAACGGCGCGACCCACTACCTGGAGCACCTGCTCTTCAAGGGCACCGAGCGGCGCAGCGCGCTGGACATCTCGGCCGCCCTGGACGCGGTCGGCGGCGAGATGAACGCCTTCACCGCGAAGGAGAACACCTGCTACTACGCCCGGGTGCTGGACACCGACCTGCCGCTGGCCATCGACGTGGTCTGCGACATGCTCACCGGCTCGCTGATCCGCCCCGAGGACGTTGAGGCCGAGCGCGGCGTCATCCTCGAGGAGATGGCGATGGCCGAGGACGACCCGGGCGACGTGGTGCACGACCTCTTCGCCAAGGTGATCTTCGGCAGCGGCCCGCTCGGCCGCCCGATCCTCGGCACCCAGGAGACCGTCCAGGCCCTCACCCGGGACCAGATCGCCGGCTTCTTCCACCGCCGTTACAAGCCCGAGCACCTGGTGGTCGCGGCAGCCGGCAACCTGGACCACCGCAAGGTCGTCAAGCAGGTCGAGCGGGCCTTCGCACCGCTGCTCGCCAAGTCGGACGCGGTCCCCGCCGAGGCCCGCCGCGGCGTCAAGGCGCTGCGCACGGCCGGCCGGGTCGAGGTGCTCAACCGCTCCACCGAGCAGGCCCACCTGGTGCTGGGCGTGCCCGGCGTGCCCCGGCACGACGAGCGCCGCTGGGCGATGGGCGTGCTCAACGCGGCCCTGGGCGGCGGCATGAGCTCCCGGCTCTTCCAGGAGGTCCGGGAGAAGCGCGGCCTGGCCTACTCGGTGTACTCGTACTCCTCGTCGTACGCGGACAGCGGCCTGTTCGGCATCTACGCCGGCTGCCAGCCCAAGCGGGTCGAGGAGGTGCTGCGGATCTGCCGCGAGGAGCTCGCCAAGGTGGTCGCCGACGGCATCACCGAGGAGGAGCTGCGGCGCGCGATCGGCCAGATCTCCGGCTCCACCGTGCTCGGCATGGAGGACACCGGCTCGCTGATGAACCGGATCGGCAAGGCGGAGCTCAGCTACGGCCACCACCTCTCGGTGGACGACATGCTGGCGAAGATAGCGGCCGTGACCCTGGACGACGTCCACGCGGTCGCCCGTGATGTGCTGGGCGCGCACCGGCCGTCGCTCGCGCTGATCGGCCCGGTCAACACCAAGCGGGCCGCCGGGCTCGCCGACCTGCTGGTCTGAAGGGAATTTCGCTCATGACGCTGCGTGTCGCCGTGATCGGCGCCAAGGGCCGGATCGGATCCGAGGCCGTCAAGGCCGTCGAGGCCGCCCCGGACATGGAACTCGTCGCCACGCTCGGCCGCGACTCGAAGTCGGCGGAGCTCACCGACGCCGGGGTGCAGGTCGCCGTCGAGCTGACCCACCCCGACTCGGTGATGGGCAACCTCGACTACTGCCTGCACCACGGCATCCACGTGGTCACCGGCACCACCGGCTGGACGGACGAGCGGCTGGCCACCGTCCGCGGCTGGCTGGACGAGGCGCCCGGGCTCGGCCTGCTGATCGCGCCGAACTTCTCCATCGGCGCGGTGCTCGGCATGAAGTTCGCCCAGACCGCCGCCCGGTACTTCGAGTCGGTCGAGGTCGTCGAGCTGCACCACGACCGCAAGGCCGACGCGCCCAGCGGCACCGCCACCCGCACCGCGCAGCTGATCGCCGCCGCGCGCGCCGAGGCCGGCCTCCCGCCGCAGCAGGACCCGACCACGCACGGCCTGCCCGGTGCCCGCGGCGCCGACGTGGACGGGGTGCCGGTGCACGCCGTCCGGCTGCGCGGTCTGCTCGCCCACCAGCAGGTGATGTTCGGCGACACCGGCGAGACCCTCACCATCCGGCACGACTCGCTGCACCACAGCAGCTTCATGCCGGGCATCCTGCTCGGCGTCCGCAAGGTCGTCGAGACCCCCGGGCTCACTCTGGGCCTCGAACACTTCCTGGACCTGTGAGCGCGGCATGACCTCCCGTACCGGCTTCTTCGTCCTGTCCGGCGTGCTGCTGCTGGTCGCCCTGGTCTGCATAGGCGAGGGCGTCCAACTGATCGCCACCGGCAAGCCGCTCGGCATCGGCATGGGCGTGTGCGCCTTCGTCATCCCGCTGATCGGCGTCTGGTTCCTGCGCCAGACCGTCCGCTTCGGCCGGGCCAGTGAGCGGCTCGCCCGCGAGCTGGAGGCCGAGGGCGGGCTGCCGGTCGACGAGCTCAGGCGCACGGTCGGCGGCCGGATCGACCGGGCCTCGGCCGACGAGGTGTTCGCCCGCCGCAGGGCCGAGGCGGAGGAGTCGCCCGGCGACTGGCGGGTCTTCTTCCGTCTCGCGGTGGCCTACGCCGACGCCGGCGACACCCCGCGCGCCCGCAAGACCATGCAGCACGCGATCCGGCTGCACAGCAGCACCGGCACCACCAGCACCACCAGCACCACCGAATCTGCGAGGAGCAACGCGTGAGCGACGAAACCACGGCACCCCAGTTCCGCAGCGACGTCACCGTCGAGCTGGTCCGCAGCGCCGCCGCCGACTCGGACGTCATCTGGGCGGCGCGGGTCTCGACGGCGGGGGAGCAGTCCCTGGAGGCGCTCCAGCAGGACCCGGAGAAGTCCAAGGGCCTGATCAACTTCCTGATGCGGGACCGGCACGGCACGCCGTTCGAGCACAACTCGATGACCTTCTTCATCAGTGCGCCGATCTTCGTCTTCCGCGAGTTCCACCGGCACCGCAGCGGCTGGTCGTACAACGAGGAGTCCGGCCGCTACCGCCAGCTGGAGCCGGTCTTCTACGTGCCGGGTGAGGACCGCAAGCTGGTCCAGGAGGGCCGCCCCGGCCGGTACGAGTTCCTCGACGGCACCCCGGAGCAGCACAAGACCGTCACCGGGGCGATGGAGGCGGCCTACCGCGAGGCGTACGGCCGCTACCAGGAGATGCTGGCGGCCGGCGTCGCCCGCGAGGTGGCCCGGGCCGTGCTGCCGGTCGGCCTGTTCTCCTCGATGTACGCGACCTGCAACGCCCGCTCGCTGATGCACTTCCTGTCGCTGCGGACCAAGAAGGAGAACGCCGCCGTGCCGTCCTTCCCGCAGCGCGAGATCGAGATGGTCGCCGAGCAGATGGAGGAGCAGTGGGCCGCGCTCATGCCGCTCACCCATGCGGCCTTCGAGAAGCACGGCCGAGTCGCCCCCTGACCTGGGGTGATAGGCATATGGGCGGCTTGCCTGGCATGTCTGGATTGCGGCTTTTCTAGCCGCTCCCTACGCTCGTGACACGGATTCCGGTGCTGCTTGAACCCCCGAGCACGCAGCACCGGAATCCCATGTTTCCGCCGCCCCGCGCGCCGCGGCCGCGCGCTGCACAGTGCTACACCTGTCCGAACCCTGGACCGGCCTGGGTATCGCCCCACCGCCTACGAGTAGCTTTGGACGCATGGCTCCGACCTCCACCCCCCAGACGCCTTTCGGCCGGGTCCTGACCGCGATGGTGACGCCGTTCACCGCTGACGGCGGGCTCGACCTCGACGGCGCCCAGCGCCTCGCCGCACACCTCGTCGACTCCGGCAACGACGGCCTCGTCGTCAACGGGACCACCGGCGAATCCCCGACCACCAGCGACGCCGAGAAGGCCGAGCTCGTCCGTGCCGTGGTGGAGGCCGTGGGGGACCGCGCCCACGTGGTGGCCGGCGTCGGCACCAACGACACGCACCACAGCGCCGAACTGGCCCGCCAGGCCGAGGCCGCCGGGGCGCACGGCCTGCTGGTCGTCACGCCGTACTACAGCAAGCCCCCGCAGGAGGGCCTGTACCGGCACACCACGCACATCGCCGACGCCACCGGCCTGCCGGTCATGCTCTACGACATCCCCGGCCGCAGCGGCGTCGCGCTGAGCCACGAGACGCTGGTCCGGCTCGGCGAGCACCCCCGGATCGTCGCCAACAAGGACGCCAAGGGCGACCTCGGCGCCGCCGCCTGGGCGATCGCCCGCTCGGACCTCGCCTGGTACTCCGGGGACGACATCCTCAACCTGCCGCTGCTGTCCGTCGGAGCCGCCGGTGTGGTCAGCGTGGTCGGGCACGTGGTCGCCGGTGAACTGCGCAGCATGATCGACGCCTACCTGGGCGGCGATGTGGCCAAGGCCACGGCGATCCACCAGAGCCTGCTGCCGGTCTTCAGCGGTATGTTCCGCACGCAGGGTGTCATCCTCACCAAGGCCGCCCTTGAGCTCCAGGGCCTGCCGGCCGGCCCGCTGCGGCTGCCGCTGGTCGGCGCGACCCCCGAGGAGGTCGCGCAATTGAAGAAGGATCTCGCCGCAGGCGGGGTACACCTGTAGCAGACACAGACGTGCGCGCCCCGGCTCGCCGGACCTCCCCGAGGTCTGCCGCTGAACCGGACGAAGGCGCGAGAGCACCGACCCAGTAGGAAACCGACACTGAGTACGCACGCCATATGTCTCGTGGGGGAGGACCCCGGGCATATGGCGTGCGTCGTGAGGAGAGTCTTTTGAGCCACCCGCATCCCGAACTCGGCGCGCCCCCGGCACTGAAGGAGGGCGCCCTCCGCATCACCCCGCTCGGCGGTCTCGGCGAGATCGGCCGCAACATGACGGTCTTCGAATACGGGGACCGCATTCTCATCGTCGACTGCGGTGTCCTCTTCCCCGAGGACGAGCAGCCCGGCGTCGACCTGATCCTGCCGGACTTCAGCTACATCCGGGACCGCCTCGACAAGATCGACGGCATCGTCCTGACCCACGGGCACGAGGACCACATCGGCGCCGTCCCGTACCTGCTCCGGGAGAACCCGGACATCCCGCTGATCGGTTCGAAGCTCACCCTCGCCCTGATCGAGGCCAAGCTCGCCGAGCACCGCATCCGGCCGTACGTGCTGGAGGTGGCGGAGGGCGACCGCGAGCGGATCGGCCCCTTCGACTGCCAGTTCATCGCGGTCAACCACTCCATCCCGGACGCGCTGGCCGTCGCGGTGCGCACGCCCGCCGGCATGGTCGTCGCCACCGGTGACTTCAAGATGGACCAGCTGCCGCTCGACGGCCGCCTGACCGACCTGCCGACCTTCGCCAAGCTGGCCGAGGAGGGCATGGACCTGCTGCTGGTGGACTCCACCAACGCCGAGGTCCCCGGCTTCATCCCGCACGAGCGGGACATCTCGGCCGCGCTGCGAAACGTTTTCGCGAACGCCGACAAGCGCATCATCGTCGCCTCCTTCGCCAGCCACGTGCACCGCATCCAGCAGGTGCTGGACGCCGCGCACGAGTACAAGCGCAAGGTCGCCTTCGTCGGCCGCTCGATGGTCCGCAACATGGGCATCGCGCGCGACCTCGGCTACCTGAAGGTCCCCGGCAACATGGTCGTGGACGTCAAGCAGCTGGACGACCTGCCGGACAAGGAGGTCGTGCTGATCTGCACCGGTTCGCAGGGCGAGCCGATGGCCGCGCTGTCCCGGATGGCCAACCGCGACCACCAGATCCGCATCGTCGAGGGCGACACCGTCGTGCTGGCGTCGTCGCTCATCCCGGGCAACGAGAACGCCGTCTACCGGGTGATCAACGGCCTGACCCGCTGGGGCGCCAAGGTCGTGCACAAGGGCAATGCCAAGGTGCACGTCTCCGGCCACGCCTCGGCCGGTGAGCTGCTGTACTTCTTCAACATCTGCAAGCCGCGCAACCTGATGCCGGTCCACGGCGAATGGCGCCACCTCCGGGCCGCCGCCGACCTGGGCATCGCGACCGGTGTGCCGAAGAACCGCACGGTCATCGCGGAGGACGGCGTCTGCGTCGACCTGGAGAAGGGCGTCGCCCGGATCGTCGGCAAGGTGCAGGCCGGCTACGTCTACGTGGACGGCTCGTCGGTCGGCGACATCACCGAGGCCTCGCTCAAGGACCGCCGGATCCTGGGCGAGGAGGGCTTCATCTCGGTCTTCGTGGTGGTCGACTCCACCAACGGCAAGATCGTGGGCGGCCCGACCATCCAGGCCCGCGGCTCCGGCATCGACGACAACTCGTTCGTCCCGGTGGCCGCCAAGCTCCAGGAGGCGCTGGACCGCTCGGCCGGCGACGGCGTCCTGGAGGTTCGCCAGGTCCAGCAGCTGGTCCGCCGGACCATCGGCAAGTGGGTGGCGGACAACTACCGCCGCCGTCCGATGATCCTGCCGGTCGTCGTCGAGGTCTGATCCTCCCGCTGGTCGGTTTGACGTGGGGCAGCCCGGTGCGTAATGTTCTCCGGGTTGCCCCACGGGACGGCCCCCGCAAGAACACTCGAATGAAATTCGAGTGTGGAGCGGGAAAACGGCCCGAGAAACTCTGATAGAGTTCGGGAGCGCCGAAAGGCCCGAGTAAATCCGATGAATGAAACTCCGGAAAACGGAGCGGAAAACATCTGATAAGCTTGAAACACGAAAGAACGAAGCGCCCGGAGGGCCCGCTGGAAGGCGGTCCGAAGGAAGTGTCCGTTCCTTGAGAACTCAACAGCGTGCCAAAAGTCAACGCCAGATATGT